>CALFIY010000095.1 GCA_937877595.1 uncultured Prevotella sp. | reverse complement strand
CCAAGTGAACTACAAGGAAGCCATCACCAAGACTGTTAACCTACGTGAGGTATACAAGAAGCAGTCGGGCGGACGAGGTAAGTTCGCAGACATCATCGTCAACGTAGGACCGGTAGACGACGACTGGGACATCGCCAAGGACGGAGGACTGCAGTTCGTCAACGAGGTGAAGGGTGGTAACATACCCAAAGAGTTCATACCATCAATACAGAAAGGCTTCGAGAACGCCATGAAGAATGGTATACTCGGAGGCTATCCCATGGACTCACTGAAGGTTACGGTGATTGACGGCTCGTTCCACCCAGTAGACTCCGACCAGCTGTCGTTCGAGATAGCAGCCATGCAGGCTTACAAGAGTGCATGCGCTCAGGCCAAACCCGTGCTGATGGAACCCATCATGAAGCTCGAAGTGGTGACACCAGAGGAGAACATGGGTGACGTCATCGGCGACCTCAACAAGCGCCGCGGACAGGTAGAGGGCATGGACGAGGCTCGCTCGGGCGCCCGCGTAGTCAAGGCCCAGGTGCCACTGTCTGAGATGTTCGGATATGTTACAGCCCTGCGCACCATAACCTCCGGACGTGCTACCAGCTCTATGGAGTACGACCACCACGCACCGCTCAGTAGCTCTATTGCCAAGGCCGTGCTTGAGGAGGTAAAGGGACGTGCCGACCTGGTGTAACCTGAGACTTAAGAGTTAAGAGTTTAGAATTAAGAGTTAAGAGTTGTCGCCCTCGGCGATTAACAATTAAGAGCTAAGAACTAAACGGAGAGCCGCTGAGCAAATGACTCTTTAGCGGCCTCCATATTCAATCAATAACAATTAAACAACAAAAGAACAATGAGTCAGAAAATCCGTATCAAGCTGAAGAGCTACGACCACAAACTCGTAGACAAGTCAGCAGAGAAAATCGTGAAGGCAGTCAAGGCCACCGGTGCCATCATCAGCGGACCAATACCCCTTCCCACACACAAGCGTATCTACACCGTCAACCGCTCTACCTTCGTCAACAAGAAGGCTCGCGAGCAGTTCCAGTTGTCAGACTACAAGCGTCTGATTGACATCTACTCTTCTACAGCCAAG
Source organism: uncultured Prevotella sp. (assembly GCA_937877595.1). Classification (GTDB taxonomy): domain Bacteria; phylum Bacteroidota; class Bacteroidia; order Bacteroidales; family Bacteroidaceae; genus Prevotella. The sequence continues at coordinate 34,975 of CALFIY010000095.1, read as the reverse complement.
ACGGTAGACGCACTGATGAAACTCGAACTCCCCAGCGGCGTTGAGGTTGAGATCAAGGTATAGTCATAAACACAAATACAACGTTTCAAGTCCGGCTATTGCTCTTTTTGGCAATGGCCGGATTTTTTTTTGCAGCCTGCACAGCAGTGAAAAAAATTACTGCTGTTTTTTTTAGAAAAAACACTGCTGTGGCAAAAATTAAAACTGTTTTTAAAAAAATTAAAACTGCTGTAGCAAAAACTATGTGCTTTGCGCTCTGGAATGAAGAGAAAAAACGTGATTTTTCTTTTGCATTCCACTCGCTTAATCGTACCTTTGCAGCAGGAAATATCCTTTAGTAAAAAGATATGGAATCACGACTGGTAATCTACAACACACTGACTCGACAGAAAGAGCGTTTTGAACCCATCAACGGCAACAACGTAGGAATGTACGTCTGCGGTCCAACGGTATATGGCGACCCGCATCTGGGCCACGCCCGTCCTGCAATAACCTTCGACCTGCTGTTCCGCTACCTGCGCCATTTGGGCTATAAGGTGCGCTACGTGCGCAACATCACCGACGTGGGCCACCTGGAGCACGACGCCGACGAGGGCGATGACAAGATTGAGAAGAAAGCCAGGCTGGAACAACTCGAGCCGATGGAGATAGCGCAGTACTACACCAACCGCTACCATCAGGCAATGGACGCACTTGGCGTGCTCCGTCCGTCTATCGAGCCACACGCCACGGGCCACATCATAGAGCAGCAGCAACTCGTCAAGCAGATACTCGACAACGGCTTTGCCTACGAGTCGAACGGCTCCGTATATTTCGACATCGAAGCCTACAACAAGGTATATAAATACGGCATCCTGAGCGGCCGCTCCCTGGAAAACATCAAAGACGAGAGCCGCGAACTTGCCGGCGTCGGCGAAAAGAAAAACCAGGCCGACTTCGCACTTTGGAAGAAGGCTCAGCCCGAACATATCATGCGCTGGCCATCACCATGGAGCGACGGTTTCCCAGGCTGGCACTGCGAATGTACTGCCATGGGACGCAAATACCTTGGCGAAACGTTTGACATCCACGGTGGCGGCATGGACCTTGTGTTTCCACATCACGAATGTGAGATAGCACAAGCCATGGCAGCGCAGGGCAAGCCTGCCGTGCGCTACTGGATGCACAACAACATGATAACCATCAACGGACAGAAGATGGGCAAGTCGCTCGGCAACTTCATCACCCTCGAACAGTTCTTCACCGGCAAGCACGAGAGTCTCGAGCAAGCCTACAGTCCGATGACCATCCGCTTCTTCATCCTCTCCGCCCACTACCGCGGCACCGTAGACTTCTCAAACGAGGCGCTGAAAGCCTCGGAGAAGGGACTCGAAAAATTGCTCAACGGCGTGAGCGACATAGAGCGCATACAGCCAGCGGCACAGTGCGATGCTGAGACGGAGCGCGTCGTGACGTCGCTGCGCGAGAAATGCTACGACGCGATGAACGACGACCTTGCAACACCACAGGTGATAAGCCACCTCTTCGAGGCGTGCACCATAATAAACAAACTCGTAGACCATAAAGCCACTATCTGCGCGAAATGCCTTGACGAACTGCGCAGCGTGATGCACCTGTTCGTATACGACATCCTTGGTCTGCAGGCTGCATCGGCAGCAGGACAGCAGTCGGCAAAGCGCGAAGAGGCTTTCGGTCGCGTGGTAGACATGGTGCTGTCGCTCCGCGCCAAGGCAAAAGCCGACAAGGACTGGGCAACAAGCGACAAGATACGCGACGAACTGGCTGCTGCCGGATTTGAAGTGAAAGACACCAAGGACGGCGCCACATGGCGCCTACCGCTATAGCACTTTTGCACCACGAGATGCACGTAGGTATTGACGCCAAGCGCATAGTGCGCAACGCCACAGGGCTGGGCAGTTATGGCAGGACGCTGGTAAACGACCTCCTGAAACTGGACGAGCCCGACCTGCGCCTGTCGCTGTATGCCCCCGACGCTGGGCGCGACCATCTGCGCAGCCAGGTAGCGGAAGGCCCACGCGCCAGATACTGCTATCCGGCCTCCTGTCATACTGCCATAGGCAAGAGCCTTTGGCGCTCGCGCGGCATCGTTGGCCAGTTGCGCAGCGACGGCGTCGACCTGTACCATGGCCTTTCGGGCGAACTTCCCATCGGTCTGCGCCAGGCTGGCATCCCTGGCATAGTCACCATCCACGACCTTATCTTCCTGCGCCATCCGGAGTACTACTCATTCTTCGATGCCCGAATATACCGCTGGAAATTTCTGCGCACCCTGCGCGAGGCGAGCCACATCATTGCCATCAGCGAATGTACAAAGCGCGACATTCTGGAGTTTGGCGGCGACCTTGTAAAAGAGAGTGACATCAGCGTCATCTACCAGAGTTTTTCGCCACGCTTCACTGAGCAGCCTTCCCCAAGCATACTTGATGCCACGCGGCGTGAGTTGTCGCTGCCGGAGCGATTCATTCTCTGCGTAGGCACCATAGAGGAGCGCAAAAATCTGCTTCTGGCAGCCAAGGCGCTGCGCTGGCTGCCAGAAGACATCCATCTAGTGGCCGTAGGAAGGCAGACCAAATATGCAAAACAGTTGCCAAAGAGCCAGCGAATACATCTGCTCAGCGGCATAAGCGACGAACAACTTGCCTCTATCTATTCTCTGGCAGAAGTATTCGTATATCCAAGTCGTTACGAAGGTTTTGGCATTCCCATAATCGAGGCTATAGCCAAAGGACTGCCTGTTGTGGCATGCACAGGCTCATGTCTGGAAGAGGCTGGCGGCGAAGCCAGCCTGTATGTAGCGCCCGACGACGCACAGGGACTGGCCAATGCCGTCAAACGAATGTTGCGCAATGCCCCCGAGCGCGCTTTACGCATAGCCCACAGCAAGCAGTACATACAGCGCTTCGCCGGCAGCGGCGTAGCCTCTCAAGTTGTTGAATTGTACAGGCAGTTGCTTGCCTGAATGATATATTACTGTTATAGCGGCAGCGACAATACGAAACGCGCCCCGTCGCTATAACTTGTGTCGAGCACCAAGTCGCCGCCAAGCCGCCGCGCAATATTCCTGCTTAGCGACAGACCGATACCGACGCCCTCCTGGAATTCGTCAAGTTGCACAAATTCCTCAAAAATATCGTCAGCCTTGTCGCCAGGCACTCCACAGCCAGTGTCTTCTATTGTCAGGACTGCCCTATCCTCTTCCGTGCTGCAGCGCATGCGTATCTCGCCACCCTCGGGTGTGAATTTCATCGCGTTGTCAAGCAGGTGGGAAATAGCCTGAACTGCATCGTTCTCGGCTGTGACAATATGCAGGTTCTCGTCGGCCTTAGTGTCAAACATGAAAGCACACCGCTGCTGCTCGGCCACTCCACTCTTTGCTATCGCATTGCGGCAGAGTTGGTTCAGCGCTATGTCGTCGGTCCTCTCTATACGGTTGCGGCTGCTCGACTCGGAGAGCGCCAACATACGATTGACGAGCGACGTTATGCGGTTGGTATTTTCCTGTATCTTCTCGCTTGCCTCCTGGCGCACGTCGGCAGGTAGTTCTGTGTCCGGCTGTGCCAACAGTTGCGCGAAGCCCGACAGGATATTCAGCGGCGTGCGTATCTCGTGCGACATGTTCTTTATGAAGTCCGATTTCATGCGCAGAGATTCCTGGGCCTGGTCGCGGGCGATGGCAAGTTCGCCATTGGTGCGACGCAAACGGCGGCTCGTCCAGTACCAATAGCCTACAAGCAACGCCAGAGCGATGGCCAGCACCACCACGGTCATCGTTACAGCCCTGTTGCGCTCCAGCCGCTGCACGAGTTCTATCTCGCTGACGCGGAACATGGTGTTCAGTTCGTTTATCTGCGTGCGTACATCTTTCTTATATATGGAGTCGCTCAACTCGTAAGCCTTACGATACATCTCAGCGCTCTCCTTATAGTACTCCATGCCACTGAGTATCTTTGCGCGCTGCTCATAGATAAGAAGCATTGACGACATGTCGTCGTAGTCAAGGCTTTTCTCCAGCCTACGGCTGTTGTACACATAGGCTTGCTGGTAGTCTTGCCGCTTCAGATACAGTTCGGCGCGGTAGAAGAGCACGCTCATCGGAACAAAGTCGCCGTTGCCCTTCGAGTGTACCGCAGCACTGTCGATCGCAGCCTCGGCCTCGACGAGATTGCCTGTACCAAGATTATACTGTGCACAGGCCAGGTAATAGTAGGCCCACCACACGTCGGCATGTGACTTCTGCGCGTTCTCCGGCTTTTTCATCAGCGTACGAATATGCTCGTTCCACTCGCGTATCACGTCGGGCATCTCACTGTATCGCTTGGCGTCGTTGAGCGCATCGCAGTAGTACGAATAGACGTCGTTGAGCACCTTCATATTGTTATTATCAACATTCTTCGACAGCGCTATACACTGCTTGTAGCAACTGATAGCCTCATCGTTGTAGCCCATGTTGATATAGGCATTGCCCATGGCGTAACTGGCCAGCGCCATGCCATAGACATCGTTGCGCTGCGAGGCGTCCTCGTGCATTAGTTTCACCTGCATCAGCGCCATGTTCACCCGTCCGCTGAAGTTATAGGTGTTGACAACATGCATCCACGTGTCGAAATAGAATTCCCATAACTTATTGGCCTTATAGAACGCCATGTCGCGCTCTGCCTGATGTATTAAAGAGTCATTAAGATCGTTGTTGTAAAGTTCCAACAAATGCTGTAAGCGTTTCTTCCCTGCCTTTTCCACTGCCGCAGAGTCGCGCCCTGCTGCACAAAGAGCCATGCAGAGAAACAGCATCAGAGAAACACAGCGTAATAAAACCTTCTTCATGCCTGCAAAGATACGAAAAGTCGGGGGCAGTACAAAAAAAATTCCGGAAGCATTTAGAAAGTATTTCCACAAAACGCCATCTTGCCACGAAAAAAAGGTGCAGATATCCTGTGTTTCAACAAATTTGCGTAATTTTGCGCCCATTATTTTTTGTTTTAATATGACAAGACGACTACTGATTCCCATCTTGTTTGTAGTACTCACCATCAGCGCAGCAGCCCAGGGCATAGTGCGAGGAAAGGTGATAGACAAGCAAAGCGACGAGGTAATGCAGTTTGTAAATGTAGCAGTACAGACTTCGGCAGGGCGAGTGATAAAAGGAGCCATCACCGACTCGCGCGGCCAGTTTCGCATTGAGGGACTGCAAGACGGCAACTACCAGTTGCAGATATCCTTTGTTGGCTACAAACAGGTGACGCGCCGCTTCTCCATCTCCGCGCAGCAGCGCCACGTCAGTTACAACGCCATATATCTGAGCGAAGACGCACGCCAGTTGCGCGAGGTGCAGGTTACTGGACAGCGTTCACAAATGAAACTTGAGGTAGACCGCAAGACATTTACCGTAGACCAGGTGCTTGCCGCTGCCGGCGGCGTGGCTACCGACCTGCTTGAAAATATTCCAAGCATTGAAGTAACCACCGACGGAGAAATATCACTGCGCGGCAACTCTTCTGTAGAAGTGTGGATAAACGGCAAGGCGAGCGGTCTGACAAGCGACAACCGCTACGAGATACTCCAGCAAATTCCTGCGGAGTCGATAGAAAAAATTGAGGTGATAGACAATCCGTCGGCAAAATACTCTCCAGAGGGTTCTGCCGGCATTATAAACATTGTACTGAAACGCGACCGCAGGGCAGGATACTACGGCTCGCTGCAAAGCGGCGTCAACAACCACAAGGGGTGGAACGTTGGCGGCAACATCAACTACTCCAGTGGTCCACTCGACGCTTATGCCAATATCGGCTATCGCAGGCGTCGCGGCAGCGGAGGCAACGAGGCACAGCAGACCTTGAAGCAGACTCTCACCTACGAGAACTCGGAAAGCCAGCGTGCAAATCGCGGCGGCGGCCTGTTTGCACGCATGGGACTGACATGGCATCCAACGAAACACGACGACATAACGCTGGGCGGCATGACGCTGCAAGGCGGAAACGACGACAAGAACGAAGCCCTGTACCACTACGGCCTACTGGCTTCGACGGATAATCGCCAGATGTACCGCCTGACAACAGGAGACGGCAATATGCACATGTATCACGCAGAACTGGGCTACGAGCACCGCTTTTCCGACAATCACAAACTCACCGCCCACGTGGAATACAACCGCTGGATGAGCGACAACGACAATTACTACCTCGACTACAACGTCCTGCTGCCGCCATATCCTGCCGTTATGACCACCGGCGCTGCATACTTCGGCTACCAGTACCGGCCCATGAACATCCGCAACCGTTCGTGGGAAGCAAAACTCGACTACGAAAACCAACTGAGCGAAAAGACAAAACTGGAGGCTGGTTACGACGGACGCTTCTCACACGAGAACACACCACAGCGCTCTTGGTCGGGTGACAACTGGTTTGGCGAAAACACCAGCGAAGACTTCAACTTCTACAACAGGTTTATCTACTCCATTGACGTACATGCTGCCTATGCCACGCTCAACACCCGACTGGGCAAACTTGGCGTCATGGCAGGCCTGCGCGGAGAATACTGGCGCGTCAACACGGAAAGTTACGACTTCTGGCAAGAGGCCGATCCTACGCTGCGCGACAAGCCATACGACAAGGATTTCTTCCAACTGTTCCCCTCGTTATTCCTCAACTACGACTTAAGCAAGACGGCACAGTTGCAACTGAACTATACTCGGCGCCTGCGGCGTCCGTGGGGCGGCCAACTCAACTCGTTCCGCAACACTCGCGATGCATCCATCGTAGAATTCGGCAACCCTGAGTTGACTCCAGAGTATACAAACTCCTTCTCGCTTAATTTCCTGAAGACCTGGACCGACCACACGCTGAGCCTCAGCACATACTATCGCCCATCGACAGACATCATACAGCGCATACGCTATCGCGACCAGACGGACGGACTGATGTATATGACGAACATGAACGTTGCAAAGAGCCAGAGCGCCGGCGTAGAACTTATAATGAAGGACAGGCTTTGGCGCATACTCGACCTCACCACAACACTCAACGGCTACTACTATAAACTCGACGACTACAACTTCATTATAGCCAATCAGGTGGTCAGCGGCCAGGGCGATAAGAGTTTCTCCTGGAACGGCAGACTGCTTGCTTCGCTCATCCTGCCATACGACATATCGCTGCAAGCCACTGGCAACTACCGCTCGCGTGCCGTAATCACGCAGGGCTACCGCAAGCCTAATGCATCGCTCGACCTCGGACTACGCAAGACGTTCTTCAACAAGCGCCTGGCCGTTGCCTTCAACTGGCGCGACGTCTTTGCAAGCCGGCACTGGGAGAACTACACGGAGAGCGACTCTTTCTGGCGCCACCAGAAGAATTGGCGCGACCCACGAGTCAATCTTCAACTGACATGGAACTTCGGCAACATGAACCAGCGCAAGCGACCGGCACGCGATGGCGAGCAACCGTCGGCCGACGACGACCAGCAGAACTTCGGCGGCTACGAACAATAAGCCAGCAACACTATGAACGTACAAATAGAGCCTTCGTGGAAAGAACAACTCGCTGCAGAGTTTGAAAAACCATATTTCGCCAAACTCACTGATGCTGTCAGGCAAGAGTACAGGCAACAGCAGTGTTTCCCACCAGGCCAACTTATCTTCAACGCCTTCAATCTGTGTCCGTTCCAGGCTGTCAAGGTTGTCATCATAGGCCAAGACCCATACCATGAGCCACATCAGGCTCACGGACTAAGTTTCTCCGTACAGGAAGGCGTGATCTTTCCACCCTCGCTGCAAAACATTTTCAAGGAAATACACGACGACCTTGGACTTCCGATTCCTACTTCAGGCGATCTGACGCGCTGGGCCCGTCAGGGCGTGCTTCTGCTCAACGCCACGCTCACCGTACGTGCCCATCAGGCTAACAGCCACTCTCAGTTGGGATGGCAACAATTCACTGATGCCGCTATCCAAGCCCTCGCCTCAAGACGCCAGCATCTTGTCTACATGCTGTGGGGAGGCTTCGCCCGTACGAAACGCTACATGATAGACCGCACGAACAATCTCGTCTTGGAGTCTGTCCATCCGTCGCCCTTGTCAGCCAACAGAGGCGGATGGTTTGGACAGCACCAGTTTTCGCGATGCAACGAATATCTTCTCCGAAATGGAGCAACGCCTATAGCATGGTAGAAAAATGAGCAACCGCATACCACCTATTATTGAGATTAGCGGAGTGCTAATCAGTTCGGAAATCCTTACCGAACCCTTCTGTTGCGACTATGAGCAATGCAAGGGCATCTGCTGTGTAGAGGGCGATGCCGGTGCTCCCGTCACCATCGAAGAGATTGGCGCAATAGAAGAGTCGCTTGATGCAGCATGGAACAGCATGTCGGCTCAGGCACAAAGCGTGGTTGACTCTCAGGGCGTGGCCTATGCCGACCGCGACGGCGAAATGGTGACAAGTATTGTCGGTGGACGCGACTGCGTCTTCACCTGCTATGACGGGGAAAACTGTCTGTGTGCCCTGGAGTGCGCCTTCAGAAAGGGAGAAACCGCATTTCCAAAGCCAATAAGTTGCGCACTTTACCCTATTCGCGAAAAGCAGTTTGCCGATGGCCTGATAGGACTCAACTACCACCGATGGAACGTTTGCGCCGATGCAATAGAAAAAGGGAAGGCGCTCGGTCTTCCCCTGTATAAGTTTCTGCGTGAGCCTCTGGTGCGACGCTTCGGACAAGAGTGGTATGACGAACTCTGCAATGTGGCAGAAATGCTTCTTAAATGACTTTCAGATTTCCCTCCAGTTGCGATGTGCTGCTGGCACCGACGAGCACGCTCGTTATTCCCTCTTGATCCAGTACCCATCGCAGTGCCTGCTGGGCTATTGTCTCTCCTGAAGCATTGGCTTTCTGTTTCAACTGAGCCAGATACTCCATGAGTTGAGGTGTCAGGCGCTCGCTTTTCAAAAAATGTTCGCGCGCCATGCGCGAGTCGGCTGGAATGCCGTTAAGATAACGGTCTGTGAGAAGTCCCTGAGCCAATGGAGAGAATGCTATGAAGCCGATGCCTGCATCATGGCAGTATTGCAGTATGCCTTCGTCCATAGGTTCACGATCAAGCATGTTCAGACGTCCCTGATATATCAGCAACGGGACATCACGTGAGCGCAGATATTCGTTGGCAACTTTCAGAGCCTCAAGCGGCCAGCGCGAAATGCCCACGTAAAGCGCTTTGCCTTGGCGCACCACATCGACAAGAGCCTGCAAAGTCTCTTCGAGCGGAGTTTCCGGGTCATAACGGTGACTGTAGAACAGGTCTACATAATCCAAATGCATTCTGCGCAACGACTGTTCGAGCGAAGTCATCAGATATTTGCGTGAGCCCCAGTTGCCGTACGGACCGGGCCACATGTCATAGCCTGCCTTGGTTGCAATGAAAAGTTCATCGCGATAAGGGCGGAAGTCGTCGTCAATGAGACGGCCCATAGTGTCCTCTGCAGAGCCGTATGGCGGTCCGTAGTTGTTGGCAAGGTCAAAATGGGTAATGCCATGGTCGAAAGCGTAGTGTGTGATGGCGCGGCTACGCTCGTATGGGTCAACACCGCCAAAGTTGTGCCAGAAACCAAGGCTCACCCTTGGCAGCAAAACGCCACTACGTCCACAACGCTGATACATTCTGTCGGCAGTGTCGTAACGATTTTCGCTCGCTGTATAAGTTCCTTTTAATTCCATAACTGCTTTTTAAGATTCCTGCAAGCCTGTTCTGAGAAGTTTGCAAAGCCATAAGTTACATGGGCAAAAGTACAAAAATCCACACTCTTTTCAAAGCAAAATGAAACAAAATTTGGATTTTACGCAATAAAAAGCAAAAAAATTACAACACGTTCGGCGAAAAAACAGTACCTTTGCTGCCAACTTGCATAAGCATTAACACAAAACTAAATAGGCTTTTTTATGTACACCACCCTTACTGCTGCCGAAGCCGCAGCACTTATCAAGCACAATGACAATATCGCCATGAGCGGGTTTACGCCTGCAGGAGTGGCAAAAGCGACAACCAAGGAACTGGCAAAGATTGCCACTGCCGAGCACGAGGCAGGACGCGAATTCAAAGTAGGCATATTCACCGGTGCATCGACAGGTCAGTCTACCGATGGCGACCTTGCAAATGCGCAAGCCATCAAATACCGTGCCCCATACACCACTAATCCTGACTTCCGCCGTCATGTCAACCAGGGCGAAATTCCATACAACGACCTTCACCTTAGCCACATGGCACAGGAACTTCGCTATGGATTTTACGGCCAGTTGGACTGGGCTATTCTGGAAGTCTGCGACATAGAGGAGACTCCTACAGAATATCGCGCATATCTTACTGCTGCGGGCGGCATTTCCCCCACAGCAGCACGGCTTGCCAAACACGTCATACTGGAACTTAACAGTTTCCACAACCCTAATGCAAAATTCATACACGACGTATATGAACCTCTTGACCCGCCTTATCGCAAGCCAATACCCATAGAGAAAGTCAGCGACCGCATTGGTAAGCCTTATGTCTCGATACCTAAGGAAAAACTCACCGGCGTTGTGGAATGTAACATTCCCGACGAGGCTCGCGCATTCAAGGACAGCGACCCCGTGACTGACCGCATAGGATTCCTGACTGCAGAATTCCTTGTAGACGAAATGCACAAGGGGCGCATACCAAGTGAATTCCTGCCTCTGCAGAGTGGAGTGGGTTCAACAGCCAATGCAATACTGGGCGCACTGGGTCAGGATAAGCACGTACCCGACTTCAACATCTATACAGAAGTGATACAGAATTCTGTCATAGAGATGATGCTCGCCGGACGAGTGAAGGATGCCTCAGCATGCTCGCTCACCGTGAGCAACGACTGTCTCATGCAAGTCTATGACAATATGGACTACTTCCGCAAGCATCTGACACTGCGACAAAGCGAAATTTCAAACTCTCCGGAAGTAATACGCCGACTGGGAGTCATCGCCATCAACACCGCAATAGAATGTGACATATATGGAAACGCAAATTCTACCCACATCAGCGGTACAAAAATGATGAATGGCATTGGTGGCTCCGGCGACTTCATACGCAATGCCTACCTTAGCATCTTCACGTGTCCCTCGACAGCCAAGGGCGGACTGATTTCGTCAATAGTGCCTTTCGTAAGCCATCAGGACTCTTCGGAACACGATGTTAACATCATTGTTACAGAGCAGGGCGTAGCCGACCTGCGTGGAAAATCGCCAGCACAGCGTGCACAGCACATCATAGAGCAGTGCGCTCATCCAGACTACAAGCAACTGCTCTGGGACTATCTCAAGATAGCACAGGGAGGACACACACGCCACTGCCTGACAGCAGCATTCGCCATGCACGACACCTTGGCACGCAAAGGCGACATGCGACTGACCGACTTTAGCGAGTACATAAAATAATAAGGACTGTACGATTTACTACATAAAGGACCAACTCTCACAACTATCACGCCATGAAGAAACTCCTTGCCCTCTTTGCTACATTGGCAGCACTGACGACAGCAAATGCCGGTGCGGTATACAACTTCAACTTCGGTTGGCAGTTCAGCCGCGACGCACAGTTTTCCAACCCTAAGGTTATCGACGTGCCTCACGACTTCCAGATAGAGCAGGACTGGGTGGCACCTGCTGCCGACGAAAAGGCCGACAACAGCAATGCTGCTGCCAACATCCGCTCACGTCTGTCTGCACGCGGTTTCAAGGAAATGGGAACAGGCTGGTACCGCAAGCGCTTCACGCCCGAGAATACCTGGAAAGGCAAACGAGTATTGCTCGACTTCCAAGGCATTATGCTCGTTGCCGACGTCTATCTTAACGGAAATCGCATTGGCGGTACCGACTATGGTTACATTGGTTTTGAGATAGACATCACGCAGCAACTTAAATGGGGACAGGAGAATGAAATCGTCGTGGCTGCCTCGACTGGCGAACCAGGCAATTCGCGATGGTATACAGGTGGAGGACTGTTTCGCGATGTCAGCATTATAACTACAGACCGCGAACTCTACTTCTCACGCCATCCTCTGTATATCACCACACACGATAATAAATATGTGAAAATTGCTGCTGAGTACACCAATCGCACTCGGGCCAAGCAGACGCACATGCAGGTTAAGATTTTTGGACCTGACGGGTCGCTCGTAGCAGAGACAACAGCACAACGTGGGCGCAATCCACAGTCGCGGACAGTCGAAATGCGTGTGCCAGAAATCGAAATAGCAAATCCACAACTGTGGAATACTGATACTCCCAACCTCTACACGGCAAAGGTAGAACTGCTGCGCGAAGACGGTACTGTTGCAGACTCTACGTCTGAGCAATTCGGCATACGTACCGTAGAGATAGGGCCAAAGTTCGGACTGAAAATCAACGGCAAGAAGGTGTTGCTAAAGGGATATGCCAACCACCACACGCTTGGCGCACTTGGTGCTGCTGCATATCCTCGTGCCATTGAGAAGCGTATACAACTGATGAAGGAGTATGGGCTGAACCATATCCGCACATCACACAACCCATATAGCCGCGACTTCGTAAAGTTGTGCGACAAGTATGGCATTCTGCTGGTTGATGAACTCTACGACAAATGGACTCGCCAACACACTGGCGGACGCGTACCTTTTGAGAACCACTGGGCATCAGACGTCACCGAATGGATAAAGCGCGATCGCAACTCACCTTCTGTCGTACTCTGGAGCCTTGGCAACGAACTGCAGCAAGACCCAAACCAGCCATTTAACGACTGGGGAGTAACCTGCTATGAAATGATGAAGCCCGTGGTACACCGTTACGACAGCACACGCCTCATCACAGTGGCCATGCATCCCCGCTATCGCAACTGGGAAACCGACTCGCTGCCATGCGACCTCGCAATGCGAACCGACGTACAGGCATACAATTATCGATATATGTATTTCCCTGGCGACGGACGACGTTTCCCGTGGATGACGTTCTATCAGAGCGAAGCCTCAACACAGGCCATGGGACAGAATTTCTTTGAAATGGATCTCAATAAAGTTATCGGACTTGCCTATTGGGGTGCGATAGATTATCTTGGTGAGAGCATGGGATGGCCGGCTAAGGGCTGGGCACAGGGCGTATTCTATATTTCCCTCGACGCAAAGCCAAAGGCAGCATACATGCGTTCCTTCTTCAAACCAGAAGAGCCTGTGGTGCATCTGGCTGTTCTGGAGAGCGAAAACGCTGAGATGTGGAATGGTGTCAAGATGGGCAACGACCGTATGACAGAACTTTGGAACCGCCAAGAAGGTTCAAAAGTCAACATCTACATCTACACCAACGGCGACGAAGTGGAATTGCGACTTAACGGAAAGAGCCTCGGCAAGAAACAAAATCCGTCAGGAGCAAAACTACGCAACCAAATACGCTGGGGAGAAATTGACTATAAACCTGGACGGCTGGAGGCAATAGCATATAAGAACGGGAAAATCGCTGCCCGACATGCACTTGAAACAACAGGCAAGGCCGTACGCCTCGTTGTCGAGACAGACAACGCCACATGGCATGCTGACGGAATAGACCTGCAACACATCACGGTGCGCGCTGTCGACTCTAAGGGGCGCACAGTGCTCAATGCCGACGACGAACTGAAATTCAGCATTACCGGCGATGCACGCATCGTGGCTGTAAGCAATGGCGACATCAACAGCGACGAACTCAACGTCACCGACCACCGCCGTCTGTGGCAGGGACGCGCCATGGTAATACTGCGTGCAGGCAAGCAACCCTCAAAGGTTACACTAACAACAACTTCGGATAATTTCAAAACCGTAGTGTGCAAGACCGAAACCCACTGACAAAGACAAAGCAAAAAAAGAGGTAAAAATTGGGCAAATCAGATATAATGCTTAATTTTGCCGACAGATAGACATTCTTAAAAGGCTATTTGACTTTTATTTTTTAACAAAAGATAATTATGAAAAAGATTTTCACACTTATTACCGTAGCCTGCATGGCATTTGCAATTCCTACACAGGCTAAGATTTTCAAGTTTGGTGCAAAAGCAGGTCTTAACCTCAACAACATGTCTGTAAGTTCTTTCAGTTCATCAAGCGCCAATGCTGCCGAGGCAGCCAATCAGGCCATGGACAAGGACAATCAGGCTGGCTGGTTCATCGGACCGACTGTTAAGGTTACTATACCTATCAGTGGCATAAGTCTTGACGCATCTGCCCTGTTCGACAAGCGCTCGTCAAAGATTGAAGGTCTTACATACAATACTTTGGGAATACCAACAAAAACCACGACCACGCTCAATCAGAACTCTATACAGATACCTATCAACATCCGCTACGGCGTAAGCCTGGGCAGCCTTGTTGGTGCTTATGCTTTCCTTGGTCCTCAGTTTGGTTTCAATCTGGGTGACAAGACAAAGAACTACACCGACCTTAAGAACGACATGAGTACATGGACTCTGCGCAGCAGTAGTCTCAGCGGCAACATTGGTGTTGGCGTGACGGTGCTGAGCAAACTGCAGATAGCGCTGAACTACAACTTCCCTCTTGGCAAGGCTGGTGAGTTTAAGACCGACTACACTGTAGTAGGAACAGCCATGACCGCACTGACCAAGGCAGACATTAAGAACAAGTGCTGGCAGTTGTCTGCTGCCTACTACTTCTAAGAAGCAGTAAGAACAATATCACCACGTATTAAAAGATTATCGGCAGAGCCGCTGGCTCTGCCGTTTTACATCCAAAAGTCCATGCTATTCGCTGACGTCATACTTCCTGTACCTCTAAAGGCAACTTTCACCTATTCCCTGCCCGAGGGCATAAGCGTCGTTGCAGGATGTCGAGTACTGGTGCCATTCGGCAAGAAAAAACAGTATGTTGGCGTAGTAACACGCCTGCATGACGAACAGCCAAAGGGATACGACGTCAAGGAAGTACTCGTGGCGATAGACAGCGAGCCAATCGTCACAACACAGCAGTTGAAATTCTGGCAATGGATAGCCGACTACTACATGTCGTCAATAGGCGACGTGATGAAGGCAGCGCTTCCTGCCGGGCTGAAAGCAGAAGAGGGATACAAGCCAAAGACTGAGACATACATACGCTTAACAAATGAATATCGCTCAGAGGCTGCTCAGCACAAGGCGCTGTACAGTCTGACGCGGGCAAAGAAACAGTACGACGCTCTCTGCTGTTATCTTCAACTCGCCAGCGAAGATGAGAAAAACAGCGTGACTCGCGAAGAACTGCTAAACACCAGCCATGCCTCGGCAGAGACTGTTAAGCATCTGATAGAACGCGGTATTCTCGAACTGTACGAAGTGGAAGTAGGACGGTTGGACTACAACGGCGAATACCAACCCAAAAACATCCGCCCACTTAGCGAAGCACAACAGCA
Source organism: uncultured Prevotella sp. (assembly GCA_937877595.1). Classification (GTDB taxonomy): domain Bacteria; phylum Bacteroidota; class Bacteroidia; order Bacteroidales; family Bacteroidaceae; genus Prevotella. Next base: position 19,561 of record CALFIY010000095.1, on the reverse strand, counting down.
GGCATACAACAAGGTCCTGCTCTCGATGATGAGCCATCGCGTAACACTGCTGCATGGTGTGACGAGCAGCGGAAAAACAGAAATCTACATTCATCTTATACAGCGCGCACTCGACCGAGGCGAACAGGTGCTGTACCTGCTACCCGAGATAGCGCTTACCGTACAGATGATGCAACGTCTGAAGCATGTGTTTGGCGACAAACTGGGCATCTATCACTCAAAATACAGTGATGCCGAGCGCGTAGAAATATGGCGAAAGCAACTTTCCGGACACCCTTACGATGTTATACTTGGAGCACGCTCTGCAATTTTCCTTCCTTTCCAGAACCTGGGACTTGTTATTGTCGACGAAGAACATGAAAGTTCTTACAAGCAACAAGATCCGGCACCAAGATATCATGCGCGCAGTGCTGCCATAATGCTTGCCCAACAAGCAGCAAATGGCACATCAGCATATCTCAACAACCCACAGAGTCACCCCAACGTAGTTCTTGGTACAGCCACTCCATCAATGGAGAGTTATCACAACGCGCTTACTGGAAAATACGGGCTTGCAGAACTCAACGAGCGCTACTTGGGTGTGGAAATGCCAGAAATACAAATAGTAGACATACAGGATTTGGCAAGGCGGAAAATGATGTCTGGCCCTTTCTCACCTATTTTATATACGCGCGTACGCGAGGCACTTGAACGTGGAGAGCAAGCCATTCTCTTTCAGAACAGGCGTGGATTTGCTCCTATGATTATTTGTCGCACGTGCGGCTGGGTGCCCCGATGTCAGCACTGCGATGTCAGCCTTACGCTGCACCGCCAGATGGACCGCCTGACATGCCACTACTGCGGAAACACATATCAGATACCTACCGAATGTCCTTGCTGCGGAAACACAGAACTGCGCACACGTGGTTTCGGTACAGAAAAAATAGAAGAGGAAGTGCGCGAAGTCTTCCCCGACGCCCGTGTGGCTCGCATGGATCTTGACACCACACGCACGCGCAATGCGCACGAAAGAATAATTGACGATTTCTCCAGCGGCAATACCGACATACTTATAGGCACACAGATGATTACCAAAGGGCTTGACTTCGAGCGTGTCAGTGTCGTTGGAATTCTCAATGCCGACGCCATGCTTAACATGCCAGACTTCCGCGCTTACGAACACGCATATATGATGATGGCGCAAGTAGCCGGGCGTGCAGGAAGGCGCAACAGGCGCGGACTTGTGATACTTCAGACAAGACAGCCGACACTGCATATGCTTCAGCACGTAGTGAACAATGACTACAAGTCAATGTACAACATGGTACTAAAAGAACGACAAGACTTTATTTACCCGCCCTTCTGCAGAATTATCTATATATACCTGCGCCACGCAAAAGAAAATATTGTACAGAGTGCCAGCACAGAAATGGCAGCGCGGCTCAGACACTGGTTTGGCAACAGGCTGCTTGGCCCGGACCGTCCTGCCGTGGCACGCGTAAAGTCGCAAAGCATCAGAAAGATGGTACTAAAACTGGAGCCAAACATAGACATGGCAAAGGTAAGACAGTATCTCAACATGGAGCAAGAGGCAATACAGGATGACAAGCGTTATGCGTCACTGCAAGTGTACTACGACGTTGAAGTCTGACGACCTACACCAAAAGCGTTCCGCAATGAAAAGAAAGTCGCACATCATAATTCCTGAAGGATTGCACCGCGTGCTGCTGCATGCCTGCTGTGCGCCATGCTCTTCGGCTATCGTAGAATGGCTTACACAACACGACATCGAGCCCACTGTCTACTACTACAATCCAAACATTTTTCCGCAGGAGGAATATACCATCAGAAAGAACGAGAGCAAAAGACACGCAGAAAGTTTGGGACTGAAATGGATAGACGGCGACTATAACCACGCACAATGGCTGTGCGACATAAAAGGGTTGGAAGACGAGCCCGAGCGTGGAAAGAGATGCCAGCGCTGCTTCGAACTCAGACTCACCGCAGCAGCAAGCATGGCAAAGCAATTAGGAATCCGCTGGTTTACCACAACGCTTGCCTCATCAAGATGGAAAAACATCGAACAGATAACTGCTGCCGGAGAGAGAGCAGCAGCAAATGTTGAAGACGTAGATTTCTGGGCTCAGAACTGGCGCAAAGACGGGCTCTACGAAAGGCGCAACACTCTGCTTAAGGAATATAATTTCTACAACCAGCAGTACTGTGGATGCGAGTTCAGCATCCAATGCAAGCAAAAGACTAAATAAGACATTTTTTCCTTAAAAAACGTATATCTTTGCATTTATCTCACCATAAATGCTTAATTTTGCACCCTAATATATACGTAATTGATCACACTGATTATGGGAAAGATTATTGCATTAGCCAATCAAAAAGGAGGAGTTGGCAAAACCACGACAACCATAAATCTTGCAGCATCACTTGCTACCCTTGAAAAAACCGTACTTGTGGTAGATGCCGACCCACAAGCCAACGCATCCAGCGGACTCGGCGTTGACATAAAAGAGGTAGAGACATCTCTCTACGAATGTATCATCGACAAGACCGACGTACGCGATGCAATATACACAACAGACATCGACGGTTTGGATATAATACCAAGCCATATTGATTTAGTCGGAGCGGAAATAGAAATGCTGAACCTTGAAAACAGGGAAAACGTGATGGCAAACCTATTGGCTCCAATAAAAAACGACTACGACTATATACTTATTGACTGCTCGCCTTCGCTCGGCCTCATCACGGTAAACGCCCTGACTGCTGCCAACTCCGTTATCATACCAGTACAATGCGAATTCTTCGCACTCGAAGGCATCAGCAAACTACTCAACACCATAAGAATAATAAAGCAGAAACTCAATCCGAAACTGGAGATAGAAGGATTTCTGCTCACTATGTATGACTCACGTCTGCGATTGGCCAATCAAATATACGACGAAGTGAAACGCCATTTCCAGGAACTTGTTTTCAAAACCGTCATACAGCGCAACGTGAAAGTTTCAGAAGCACCAGGCCACGGACTTCCCGTAATTCTTTACGACGCGGAGTCGGCAGGAGCAAAGAACCATCTGGCATTGGCCAAAGAAATCATAAACCGCAATTCATAATGGCAGTAAGGAAAAAATACGACCGCAACGTGCTTGGTCGCGGGCTCGACGACATAGGTCTTGGGCGTGGACTTGACGCGCTTATCGACACCAAGAGCGAGGTAAAGACAGAAGGTTCGTCAAATCTCAACGAAGTAGAGATATCACAGATAGAGCCAAACCCAAATCAGCCACGCCGCGAATTCGACCAAGACGCTCTGCAGGAACTTGCCAACAGCATAAAGGAACTGGGAATAATACAGCCCATCACGCTGCGCAAGGTAGAGACAGGCAAATATCAGATAATAGCAGGAGAGCGCAGATGGCGCGCTTCTCAAATAGCAGGACTGACAAAGATTCCTGCCTACATAGTCACTGTAGAAGACCAGGGTGTGATGGAAATGGCACTCGTGGAGAACATACAGCGCGAAGACCTCAACGCCATAGAAATAGCACTGGCGTACCAACATCTGGCAGAGACAACAGGAATGACACAGGCGAAAATATCAGAACGTGTAGGAAAGAGCCGCGCCGCCGTGACAAACTACATGCGCCTGCTGAAACTGCCCGCACAGGTGCAGATGGCGCTGAAGGAGCACGAGATTGACATGGGACACGCACGTGCCTTACTGGCCGTAGAAAGTCCATCGCAGCAAATCAAACTATTCAAGGAACTGCAGAAGAACCAGTATTCCGTACGTCAGGTGGAAGATATGGTTCAGCAGTTGAAGAGTGGCAACGACGTTAAAACTGCAAAAGGCAGAATTGCGGCAAAGACACAGTTGCCAGAAGAGTTTTCCGCACTGAAGCAACGGCTTACCGACTTTTTCCAGACAAAGGTTCAGATGACCTGTTCACCAAAAGGAAAAGGCAAAATAAGTATTTCCTACGACAACGAAGAACAACTGGAGCATATAATGAATGCTCTTGACAACGTGAAGTAAACAGTGAAAGCGTGCTGTGCCATAAGATGTTTTTTTGTGTGCATGATGCTTCCGTTAAGCGTCATGGTCGGGGCTCAACGCGCAGACACCATTCCGGAGTACAGCAATAAAGCAGACAGCATAGAGATATTGATGTCAAGATTAGACTCTATGGTGAGTGCAGACTCTGCTAAGATTATTACCCAAGGCTTAAACGAAGGCACTTTATACGTTGCAAGACGCGACACGGCAAGGGCGACACGCCAGCACCGCGACTGGGCGACGTGGACTCCAGATCCGCAGCGTGCCCTGTGGCTTGCACTTGTTTTGCCCGGTGCGGGCCAGATTTACAACCGTAAATACTGGAAACTCCCCATTGTTTATGGCGGCTTCATTGGATGCATTTATGCTCTGACGTGGAACAACATGATGTACAAAGACTATTCGCAAGCATATCTTGACATTATGGATGACGATCCGGGCACTGCCAGTTACAACAAGTTCCTGCATCTTGGAACACAGATTACTGGCGCAAACGAAACGCGATACAAGCAAATCTTCAAGACGCGCAAAGACAAATACCGCCGCTGGCGCGACATGAGTTTCTTCGTGATGATTGGCGTGTATGCACTCTCTGTTATCGATGCGTACGTAGATGCAGAACTCTCCGTATTCGACATTTCCAAAGATCTTAGTTTAAGAATAGAACCTACAGTAATGCCTATCCAGCAGACAAGCAAGCCACTGCAGGCTCAGTCGCTGGGCGTAAACTGTAGCCTGAATTTTTAGGACAATGACACACAAGAGAATATTGATGACCATTGCAGTCCTGATAAGTGTTGCTCTTTCAGCATGGAGCCAGGACGTTGTAGACAGCGACGATGACGAGGTGGCTGAGGAAGACGAACTTGTCGTCATGGACAAAAGCGGCAATGAGGAAATCATCGAATTCCCAGAAGCCATGACCTACGACCTTGACAGCCTGCTTAATGAGTATATGGCGAAGACATATCTCACCGCTGGCGACTGTAACATGCGCGACGAAAACCCGTCGTACCCTGCAGAGGTATACATTGACCGTTTGTATCGCATGCCTACAGTAATGGAAATGGCTCACAACAGCGTTGTGCAACAGTTTATCGACCGCTATAGCACACGTCTGCGCCGCACCATTGCATATGCACTCGGAGCCGGCAACTTCTACATACCAATCTTTGAGGAAGCGCTGGAAGCATATCAGATACCCTTGGAACTGAAATACCTTCCTGTCATAGAGTCGGCACTCAACCCACGAGCCGTATCTCGCGTAGGCGCCACGGGCTTGTGGCAGTTTATGCTCACTACAGGAAAACAATATGGACTGCAAGTCAACTCACTGGTTGACGAACGACGCGACCCTGTCAAGGCCTCATACGCTGCAGCCCATTTCCTTAGTGACTTATACAAGGTCTTTGGTGACTGGAATCTGGTTATTGCAGCCTACAACTGTGGACCAGGCAACGTAAGCCGTGCCATACAGCGCTCCAATGGCGAGCGCGACTACTGGCGTATCTACCCTTATCTGCCGAAAGAAACGCGCGGCTATGTTCCTGCCTTCATTGCTGCGAACTACATGATGACCTACTATTCCAAGCACAACATCTGTCCTATGACCAGCAAGTTGCCTACAAATACCGACACCGTCATGGTAAGCCGCAACTTGCATCTTGAGCAGGTGGCTCACGTGCTTGGACTGGATATAGAAGAACTGCGCTCTCTAAACCCGATGTACAGGCGCGACATCATACCAGGTGCAACAGAGCCATACGCACTCCGCCTATCGCAGAGCGACATCAGCAGATTTATAGAGTTGGAAGACACCATCTACAAATACCGTGCTGATGAACTTCTCACGAAACGAGCCCAGGTGGAAGTAAACGACTATACCCCGACATACTATCGCAAGAGCACGCGATACACCAAGGGACGGAAGTCGAAAGTTACAAGAAACAGGCGCACGGCAGCGTCGCGAAAGCGCACCACGACAACGCGCAAACGCTCTGCCGCCAAGAGCCGCAGACGCAAGTAACAGCAAAAACATACAGATAATTAAAAACCAGCACAGTATGGACGACGAGCAGACAAAACAAGCCATTGCGGACAACCTGTTGATAAATGGTGCTTTCCAACACCTCTTGGATAGTTATCTGTCATCGCGCCACAGGAAGAAGGTTGACATCATAACCAAAGCCTTCAACTTTGCACGCCAGGCGCACAAGGGCGTGCGACGACTTAGCGGCGAGCCCTACATCATGCATCCGATTGCCGTAGCACAGATAGCATGCGAGGAAGTAGGACTGGGCTCTACAAGTATCTGCGCTGCACTGCTTCATGACGTAGTAGAAGACACCGACTACACCACAGAGGATATAGAAAACATCTTCGGCCCGAAGATAGCGCAAATCGTAGACGGACTGACAAAGATTTCGGGAGGCATTTTCGGTGAACAGGCCTCGGCCCAAGCCGAAAACTTCAAGAAACTGCTACTCACGATGAGCGACGACATCCGTGTCATTCTCATCAAGATTTGCGACCGTCTTCATAACATGCGTACGCTGGAGTCGCAGCCTGCCAACAAGCAATACAAGATTGCCGGCGAAACACTATACATCTATGCTCCATTAGCCAACAGGCTTGGGCTTAACAAAATAAAATCGGAACTTGAAAATCTGTCGTTCCAGTACGAGCATCCCGATGAGTACAACAGCATAAAATCAAAACTGGCTTCCACAGAAGCCTCACGCCACGAACTGTTCGACCAGTTTACTGCACCCATAGAGAAGGCCCTGCAGCAGATGGGCATAAAATACGAGATTAAAGAGCGCGTGAAATCGCCATATTCCATATGGCAGAAGATGCAGAACAAGCACGTCACATTTGATGAGATATACGATATCCTTGCCGTGCGCATCATCTTCACTCCCCAGCATCGTGAAGAAGAAGTCAACGAATGTTTCAATATCTATGTGGCCATATCAAAAATCTACAAGAGCCATCCCGACCGCCTGCGCGACTGGCTCAATCATCCTAAGACCAATGGCTACCAGGCTCTCCATGTTACCCTGATGTCACGCCAGGGCCGCTGGATAGAAGTGCAGATAAGGAGCGACAGGATGAACGAAATCGCAGAGCAGGGCTTTGCCGCACACTGGAAATACAAGGATGGCGAGCACAGCGAGATTACCGAGGACGAAAGCGAACTCAACCAGTGGCTGCGCACCATAAAGGAAATCCTCGACGACCCACAGCCCGACGCCATGGACTTCCTTGACGCCATCAAGTTGAACCTTTTTGCATCAGAGATTTTCGTTTTCACTCCGAAGGGAGAAATACGCACAATGCCAGCAGGCTGCACAGCCCTCGACTTTGCCTTTTCCATCCACACATTCCTTGGTTCACATTGTATAGGTGCCAAAGTGAACCACAAATTAGTACCTCTGAGCCACAAACTTCAGAGCGGCGACCAGGTGGAAATCCTCACATCGAAGTCACAACACGTACAACCCTCGTGGATGAATTTCGTAAGTTCAGCAAAAGCGAAGGCAAAGATACAGGCCATCCTCAGGCGCAACGGGCGAGAACTCCAGAAGAAAGGCGAAGCCATCTTCGAAGACTTCGCAAAGAAGAACGACATCATCAACTCCACCGCTGCAGCCGACCAACTTGCTGTTTTCCACGACACAAAGAGCCGCGAAGATTTCTTCCAGGCTGTTGGCGACAAGACAATTCTTCTCGGAGAGAAAGACCTTGACGAACTTAACGGGAAAAACACATCCACAGGCAAGAAAGGCTGGCGCCGTCTTGTGCCGTTCCTTGGCCACGGCAAACAGACAAAGCAGGAGACTGCCAGCGAGCAGCAAGACCTCTTTGTCGTTCCAGAGAACTTCAACAGGAAGAAGCCCATTTATATCAACGACACCAACATCTCCCAGTACAAGTTCCTGCACTGCTGCCATCCTATTCCTGGCGACGACATCCTTGGCTTTATCGACAACAAGCAGCGCATAGAAATCCACAAGAGGGCATGCCCCGTGGCCAATCGTCTGAAGACGAGTTACGGCAATCGCATACTCGATGCCAAGTGGGACATGCACAAGCGCCTGCTCTTCGATGCCACCATCCGTCTGCAAGGCATCGACCGCATGGGCATTCTGGTTGATGTGTCGCAAGTTATCACCTCACAGATGAACGTCAACATCCACCGGCTTACCATCGGCAGCGAAGAGGGAGTGTTCGACGGCACGATAGAATTGAGAATTCACGACCGCGAAGATGCCCGCAAAATCGTGGAAGAACTGAAAAAGATAAAAGGCATACAAGACGTAAACCAAATAATGTAACAAAATACCATGACACACTCACGCCATCTGCTTATCGCCGTCTTGTCGGCACTCTGCTGCCTGTGGGCAAGCGACATCAAGGCTGCATCGACATACGACAATCCCGACACCATCACCGTGGCACGCGACGGAACAGGCATGTTTCGCACTGTAGGAGAAGCCATTGAAGTATGCCGTGCCTTTATGGACTATCACAAAGTGATATACATTAAGAATGGTGTGTACAAAGAGAAACTCATCCTCCCCCAGTGGCTTACAAATGTTGAACTGTGCGGTGAGAGCAGCGAGCATACCATTATCACCTGGGACGACCATGCCAACATCTCTGCCGACATTTCACCATTGACGGCAAAATCAGAGCCACAGAAGATTGGCACTTTCCGCACATACACACTTAAGATAGAGGGAAGCCGTATTACACTGAAAAATCTCACCATCGAGAATAATGCAGCACGTCTTGGCCAGGCTGTAGCCCTTCACACCGAAGGCGACCGTCTGACCTTCATCGGCTGTCGCTTCCTCGGCAATCAAGACACCGTGTACACCGGCAACGCCAAGACACGCCTTTATTTCTCCAACTGCTACATAGAAGGAACCACCGACTTCATCTTCGGTCCTTCCACGGCATGGTTTGAGCACTGCAATATACACTGCAAGGCAAACAGTTACATCACTGCTGCATCCACGCCGCAGGATGTGACATACGGCTATATCTTCAACAACTGCGAGATAACCGCTGCCAAAGACATCAGCCGCGTCTATCTCGGCCGTCCATGGCGCGACTATGGCTACACGCTCTTTATGAACTGCTCACTGCCAAAACAGATACGTCCCGAAGGGTGGCATCACTGGCGAGAGGCAGCAAAAGCCACAGCACGCTACTTGGAATACAACAACACAGGAGAGGGAGCCGACGTCAGCAAGCGCGTGGTGTGGAGCAAACAACTGTCAAAGCGCGACGCACAAAAAATTACGCCTGAGGTTGTCTTTGCCATTCACGACACATGGCAGCCCCAGCCGTAAATACCATTTCTGCCGGACTATTCGAGAAAGTTCAGTTGCTTGCGCAGTGCCTGCAAGTCGTCACGCACCGTGATGAGCCTGCTTAGCACCTCGGCACTCCGGTCTGCACCGTCGCGGTTGGAATTGATTATCTTTTTCGCAGCAGCCAGTTTGAAGCCTCTCACCTTGACAAGGTTGTGTATCAGCCGTATCTGGTCTATATCCTTCTGCTGATACTGCCGTATCTTGGCCGGTCCGCTGTTTTTCGGCTTCAGGAAGGGGAACTCGCTCTCCCAATAGCGCAGCGTACTCTCGTTAACATCGAACATCTCGGCTACCTCCTTGATGGAGTAGTACAATTTCAGGTTTTTGTTCAGATTGAGTGCCATAGTTATTTCCTCTACTGCTTTGTCACTATAATATTATTTTTTCACTCTTCACCACGCTGCTTTGCCAGCAATGCAGTGAGTTGGCGCATTCCCTCAGAAGCCCCCGTCGCAAACTGCACCACCCGCTCTCCTGCCTGTATCGGATTGGGATCTATAATATAGACCGGCGATGAAGGCCGCACATAGTGGATAAGCCCCGCCGCAGGATAGACAGCCAGCGAAGTACCTATCACGACAAAGATATCAGCCTCGGCACATGCCTCCGCTGCGATACTGATATTGGGAACGCCTTCACCGAAGAAGACAATGTACGGGCGCAGCAACGAGCCGTCACCTGCCAGCGTCCCCGGCTCTATTTCACAGTCGTCGGCAGTAAGTTGGCGTATGTAGCGAGGGTCGTCAACGTCACGACTGGAGCATACCTTCATCAGTTCGCCGTGCAGATGAATCACATTCGTTGAGCCGGCCACCTCATGCAGGTTGTCAACATTCTGTGTAACCACCGTGACATCATAGTGCTGCTCAAGCGCGGCCACCAGGCGGTGCCCCTCGTTAGGCTGCACTCCCTGACATTTCTTGCGCAGCATGTTGTAGAAGTTTGTCACCAGCGTCGGGTCGTCCTCCCATCCTTCGTGAGTGGCAACCTTTGCTACAGGATATTCCTCCCACAGTCCGTCGGCATCGCGAAACGTTTTCAGTCCGCTCTCCACCGACATTCCTGCTCCCGTCAGTATTACTATCTTCTTTTTCATACACCTTATTAATATTTTATGTGCGTGTGCAAAGTTACGCCTTTCTGTTTACACGGGCAACTTTTTTTTCGCACATTCTCTTTTGAGTGCCAATTTTTTTTTCAACGCTTTTTTCAAAAATTACAGCTGTTGTAATTTTTTTAAAAACAGTTTTAATTTTCGTCAGAACAGCTGTAATTTTAAAAAAAACAGCAGTAGATGAAAATAATCAAAAAAACCAAGTTTTTTCTTTTGCATTCCCCTCGCTTAATAGTACCTTTGCTGAGTAAATATTATTTCGTAACCAAACAAGGTTTTCCACTATGAGCAAGAATAAAGGCGGCCGGCGTCTCAACAAGAAGATGGTGACAGAAATGTTGCAGACCCTCTTCACACAACATCCCAACGAGACATTCTCTTTCAAGCAGATTTTCAAGGAACTGCGCCTCGACACCCACCCGGCAAAGATGCTTGCCGTAGACGTAATGGACGAAATGGCATGGGACGACTATCTGTCGAAAGTAGGTGACAACGCCTACAGGCTGAACCTTAAGACACAAGTACAGGAAGGTGTCTTCGTAAGAAAAGCCAATGGCAAGAACTCGTTCATTCCCGACGATGGCGGCACGCCAGTCTTTGTCAGCGAGCGCAACTCTATGTTTGCCCTCAACGGCGACCGCGTGAAGGTGGCATACATGGCGCGCCGCGAACGGCACATTAAGGAAGCAATGGTAGTGGAAATACTGTCTCACAAAATAGACCAGGCCGTCGGAAAACTGAAAGTTGAGCGCGACTATGCCTTTCTTATCACCGAAGGAAACATTTTTGTGCACGACATTCTAATCCCTAAAAAGAAATTAAAAGGCGGCAAGAACGGTCAGAAAGCCGTAGTGAGAATCACGCAATGGCCTTCCAAGGAGTCGAAGAACATTGTGGGCGAAGTGATAGACGTGCTTGGAGCCGAGGGCGACAACAACGTGGAGATGCATGCCATACTGGCACAATACGGACTGCCATACAGATATCCCAAAGCGGTAGAAGACGCTGCCGAAAAGATCGACGCCACCATCAGCGAACAGGAAATCCGGCGCAGGGAAGACTTCCGCGATGTATATACATGCACCATCGACCCTCGCGACGCAAAGGACTTCGACGACGCGCTTAGCATACGCAGCGAAAAGAACCTCTACGAAGTAGGCGTGCACATTGCCGATGTGTCCCACTACGTCAAGGAAGGCAGCATCATCGACAAGGAAGCCCAGAAGCGCGCCACGAGTGTCTACCTTGTTGACCGCACCATTCCGATGCTTCCCGAACGGCTTTGCAACTTCATCTGCTCTCTGCGCCCTGACGAGGAGAAACTCTGCTACTCTGCCGTCTTCCTGCTGGACAGCGATGCCAACGTGAAACAGTTCCGACTGATTCATACCGTCATCAAGAGCAATCGCCGTTTCTGCTACGAAGAGGTGCAGGACATACTTACCAAACCTGCCAAGGCTACCAATGATGTCAACACCGAAGAGGGAGCACTCCGCATACTCGACACGCTTGCCAAGAAGTTGCGCGAGCGCAGATTTAAGGGAGGAGCCGTGAAGTTCGACCGCGAGGAACTTCATTTCGACATCGACAAGGACGGCCGTCCCACCCGTGCATATTTCAAGAAGAGCAACGACGCCACCCAACTGATAGAGGAGTTTATGCTTCTGGCCAATCGCTATGTTGCCGAGTCCATTGGCAAAGTGCCAAAGAGCAAGCAGGGCAGCAAAGCAAAGACACTGCCATACCGAATACACGACCAGCCAGACCCAACAAAGTTGGAGACGCTGCGCGAATTTGTTGTGAAGTTTGGCTACAAGATGAAGACAACAGGCACAAAGGGTGCCATATCGCGCTCCATCAATTCCCTGCTGGACGACTGTCAGGGCAAGAAAGAACAGAAACTCATAGAGATGGTGGCACTGCGTGCCATGATGAAGGCAAAATATTCTACCCACAACATCGGTCACTACGGCTTGGCCCTCGACTACTACACACACTTCACATCGCCTATCCGCCGCTATCCAGACACTATGGTTCACCGCCTGCTTACAAAATACCAGGACGGCGGCCGTTCTGCCAATCAGGAAAAGTACGAGGAACTCTGCGAGCACTGTTCAGACATGGAGCAAGTGGCACAGCAGGCCGAGCGCGACAGCATAAAATATAAGATGGTGGAGTTTATGGAAGACAAAATAGGCGATGTCTTCGACGCACATATCTCCGGAATTCAGTCGTATGGCATTTACTGCGAGATAGATGACAACCACTGCGAAGGAATGGTGCCTATGCGCGACCTTGACGACGACTACTACGACTTCGACGAGCGCAACTACCGACTTGTAGGCCGTCACCATCATCATAAATACCAACTTGGCGATCCTATAAAGATTCGTGTAGCAGGCGCCAACCTTGAGAAGCGCCAACTCGACTTCACCTTAGAAAAAGACTAACGTTCGTCACCCATGAAAAAAAGTTTTCTATTACTGCTGTGCACCCTTTTTCTTGCCTGCACCGCATTTGCCCGCACCACATTACCGCAGGAAAGCACAACGCTGCCATTGCGTGGTAAATTCATATCCCCCACCGACCGAAACATACAATACATCGGCCGTATATGCTTTGACAATCCGGAACGCCCGCGTTTCACATTCCCCGGAACGCAAATCAATGCTAATTTCACAGGCACATCGCTGCGAATGATAGCAAAGCCCGGCAGCGGATACTTCATGGCTCAGATAGACGAGGCGGAACCGTTCAAGGTAGCCTTTCGCGGCAACCGTGACTCGCTGGTAACGCTGGCCACGGCGCTTGCCGACGGAGCGCACACCGTGAAACTCATGTTCTGCATGGAAGGATACGAGATGAAACCTGACTTCCGCGGTTTCGTAATTGACTCAGAGGCATCCCTGCTTGCGCCGCCAGCACTGCCGGAACGTCGCATGGAATTCATAGGCAACAGCATCACATGCGGCTACGGCAACGAGAGCATCCTGAGAAGTGACCACTTCGAGTATGAAACAGAGAACCACTACTTCAGTTATGCGCAGATCACCACTCGCAACCTGCAAGCCATGGCGCACGTCGTTGCCCGTTCCGGCATAGGGGTGTATCGCAGTTATGACGGGCCGAAGAGCGGCACTCCCGACAATGTTATGACCACCGAATACGAATACACCAATCTCTACGACCGCAGCGAGCAATGGGACTTCAGCCGCTACCAGCCCGACGTGGTTTGCATCAATCTCGGTACCAACGACCTTTCTACCAACAACTATGATGTAGATCTCCTGCGGCAGGCATACAAACGCTTTCTCACCCAGGTGAGAAGTCACAACCCACGCGCCAGGATTGTTTACCTCTGCGGCTCCATGCTTGGCGGCAAGGAACTCGACATTGCACGCCACACGCTCGACGACGTTGTCGACGAGGCAAGGAAAAACGGCGACAACGAGGTCTACCGCTTCGATTTCTCACCTCAGACAGGCAGTTTGGGCTATGGTGCTGACTCTCATCCTTCGCTCAGGCAGCATCAGTTAATGGCCGAAGAACTGACAACATTCCTAAGACAACTTATGAAGTGGTTCTGAAGCCGTAAAAAAAGAGGGCATGTCGATTGACAAACCCTCTCACTTCTTGTATAGTGTAATTACTTGTTCACTGCGTCAGCAAGTTCTGCACCAGCCTTGAACTTAGCCACCTTCTTAGCAGCAATCTTAATCTTCTGCTTTGTAGCAGGGTTGATTCCTTCGCGAGCAGGCTTCTCAGCTACTGCGAATGTTCCGAAACCTACGAGCTGAACCTTGTCACCCTTCTTCAGTGCGCCAGTGATAGCTTCGATTGTTGCATCAAGTGCCTTCTTTGAATCAGCCTTAGTCAGTTTTGCAGAGGCTGCAATCTTCTCAATTAATTCTGTCTTGTTCATAATTGTTAATTTTAAAAAGTGAATTATTAATAGTTTAAATTAGGTTTAATCCCACAATTCTTTGGCAAATATAGGATAAAGAATTCAGAAAACAAACAAAAAAGCAAAAAAAATGAGTTTTTTTTAGAAAAAAAGTGCATATAGGGCTTTTTTTGTGCCTAAAAACAGATATTTTTCGTAATTTTGTGCGCAGAATTGCAGAAAGATACAAGTTAATCATTTTATAGTAAAAGAGTTAGGATGAACAACATACCAACAATGACAAAAAATCTGCTCATCGTCAATTTTCTGGCGTTTGTGGCAACATGGGTGATGGAACTTCGGGGTATTGATCTGACCTCGATGCTGGGACTACATTTTTTCATGGCGAAGGACTTCCATCTCTACCAATTCATTACCTATATGTTTTTGCATGGTGGTTTTACACATATTTTCTTTAATATGTTTGCCTTGTGGATGTTCGGTGCTGTAGTAGAGAGAGTATGGGGACCGAAGAAATTCCTTTTTTATTACATTTCTTGTGGTGTTGGCGCAGGATTGGTGCAGGAGTTGGCGCAATATGTGAACTATATGACCACAGAGTTGGCTGCCTATGATAATGTGAATCTTGGGGGTACCATCATGTCGACAGCTGACTACCTGAACCTTTGGACTACTATCGGAGCCTCGGGAGCCGTCTATTCCATCCTGCTTGCTTTCGGTATGATATTCCCCAACGAGCGGTTGTTTATCATTCCATTCCCATTCCCCATTAAGGCAAAGTGGTTGGTTGTCGGATATATTGCCATCGAACTGTTCTCGGCACTGAGCGGTCCTGGTGACGGTGTTGCCCATACGGCACACTTAGGTGGTATGCTCTTCGGATTCATCATGATTCGCTACTGGCGTAAACACCCCGGCAATGGTTCAGGATTCGGTCGCAGCCGTGGACAGGAGTTCTTCGATAATATGAAGCGTCGTTTTGATGAACGTCAGCAACACGCATCGAACGGTCGCCGCCGTTGGGAAGACGAGCCCGAAGAACCGGAGCAGCCTAAGAAGCCTAAGCGTCATAACCAAGAGGAGATAGATGCCATCCTTGATAAGATTCGTAAGAGTGGTTACGATAGTCTGACCAAGGAGGAGAAGAAGAAATTGTTTGATCAAAGCCAGGGAAATTGATAAAGCAGCTGAAGAAATTCACCGTTCAGATGATGGCAGGAGCCAATATCGCCACCATCATCGTGATGTGTCTGATAGGTTATTCCGACAGGTTGAACCCAACGGAACATCCTGTTCTTTCGTGTTTTGGAATCACTTTCCCGATATTCCTGCTCATCAACATGGGCTTTCTCGTTTTTTGGGTGATTTTTAAGTTCCGTATGATATGGATTCCCATTCTGGGGTTTGCTTTATCGTACGTACCTATTAATATATATATGCCACTCAATCTGAAAGTACAGGAGGCTCCAGAGGGTTCTATCAAGCTTATTACCTATAACGTGTGTGGATATGGTGGCAACTACAAGTATGAACAGGGGTTCGAAAAAGTGCGTGACTATCTGTTTGAACAAGAACCTGACATCGTTTGTCTGCAGGAGGATTTTGACACATGGCGGCGCTATTGCTTCCAGCATTACGAGAAGAAGTTTGCCTATAATGACACCTTGCATTTCCGTGACGGTGATTTCGTCAATGGTGTAGGTATACATACCCGTTTCCCGATTATCCGGCGTGAGAAAATACCCTATCGCTCCCGCAACAATGGTAGCGTGGCTTGGTATCTGCAGGTAGACAAAGATACCTTGCTGGTCATCAACAACCATTTTGAGAGTACCCATCTGTCAAGTGAAGACCGTGAGGTCTATCAGGGGATGCTCAAGGGAGAGGTGAAAGGCGATACGGCACGGAAAGAGTCTAAGAAACTGCTGGTTACATTGGCAGAATCGGCCTCCAAACGGGCTCCGCAGGTAGATGCGGTATGCCGTTATATAGAGAACCACCGGCAGTATCCTATCATTCTTTGCGGCGATTTCAACGATAACCCCATTTCTTATTCGCGCCACCGGATAGCCAAGGAGTTGAAAGACTGTTTTGTGGAGGCGGGAAGGGGCTTTGGTTTGTCATATAATCAGAAAGGATTTAACTTTCGGATAGACTATGTGTTCTGCTCTGATGATATTCGTCCATATAACTGTAAAATTGACAGTAAAATGGATGCTAGTGACCATTATCCGGTGCTTTGTACGTTAAAAATAGGTGGAAAAGATTGAAAAAAGAACGAATTTCTTTGATAAATTTCGGTAAGTGGAGAAAAATAAGTATATTTGCAGGCTAAAATAGCGGAATCATAAATTAAAATAATATAACAAACAAAATGCAAAACAAAGGAATTGTAAAGTTTATTGCACTCGTCCTGATTCTCGTGTGCTGCTTTTACCTCTCCTTCTCGTTTGTGACTCGGCATTATGAGAGTAAAGCCGCTGCCATGGGTGAGGAGGCTGGTCAGGAGTACCTGGATTCAATCATGAACGAGAAAGTGTACTGCGGTATTTATTCTTTCAAGCAGTGCCGCGAGATGGAAATTGGTCTCGGACTTGACTTGAAAGGCGGTATGAATGTGATTCTAGAGGTGTCAGTACCCGACGTAGTCGATGTACTGGCTGATCACAAGACAGATGCTGCCTACAAGAAGTCGATGGAAGAGGCTAAGAAGGAAGAGGAGACCAGTCAGAATGACTTCATCTCCCTGTTTATCAAGTATTGGAAACAGAACTCCAACGGTCGCCCCTTGGCAGCCGTCTTTGCTACTCAGCAGATGAAGGGCAAGGTAAGCACCTCGTCGAGTGACTCAGAGGTAGAGAATGCTCTGCGTGCTGAGGTCCAGAGTGCCGTTGACAACTCATTCAACGTAGTTCGTAACCGTATCGATAAGTTCGGCGTTGTTCAGCCAAACATCCAGAAGCTTGAAGGTCAGAGCGGCCGTATCATGGTAGAAATGCCTGGTATCAAGGAGCCTGAGCGTGTACGTAAGCTTCTTCAGGGCTCGGCCAACCTGGAGTTCTGGGAGACATATAACTCTCAGGAGGTTACTCCGCTTCTTGCCCAGCTCAACCAGAAATATGCAGCAGTAGAGGCAGGTGTGGCAACAACCGATTCCGTTGCTGCTGATACTACAGCTGCCGATACCACAGCCGTTAAGACTAGTGACTTGGCTGCCAAACTGGCTAAGAAGAACGATAAGGTTGTTGATGCCAAGGCAAAGGCTGAGGCTTTGAAACAGAATCCGCTATTTGCAGTATTCCAGCCTATCCCACAGGGACTGGCTATTGTTGGTTATGCCAATGCCCGTGATACTGCTGATGTCAATAAGGTTATCTATTCCGATGTTGCCCGTCAGGTACTGCCTGCTGAGTGCAAACTCCGCTGGGGTGCTAAGGCTGAGGACTTCGGAGGTGAGAACACCCGTGGCGATGTCTTCGCACTCTATGCTCTGAAGATTACCGAGCCTAACGGACGTGCTCCGCTGGAGGGTGATGTGATTACCAATGCCAAGGACGAGTTCGACCAGATGGGTCACCCCTCTGTATCGATGCAGATGAACTCTGACGGCGCTCGTCGCTGGTCGCAGATTACGAAGCAGAACATCGGTCGTGGCGTTGCCATCGTACTCGACGATGCTGTTTACAGCTCTCCTCGTATCCTGACTCAGATTGATGGCGGTAACTCACAGATTACCGGTAACTTCACCATTGAGACCACCAAGGACTTGGCTAATACGCTGAACTCTGGTAAGATGCCTGCTCCAACCCGTATCGTACAGGAAGAGGTGGTAGGTCCTTCGTTGGGTGCACAGTCTATCAAGCAGGGTGTCATCTCGTTCATCGTGGCCTTCGTGCTGCTGATGGTCTACATGATTATGCTGTATGGCTTCATCCCCGGTATTCTCTCAGATATCGCCCTGCTGTTCAACCTGTTCTTCACACTGGGTATCCTGACTTCGTTCCAGGCTGCCCTGACCATGCCTGGTATCGCTGGTATCGTACTGACACTGGGTACTGCTGTGGATGCCAACGTGCTGATCTACGAGCGTATCAAGGAAGAGCTGAAGAAGGGTCTGGGCGTGAAGGAGGCCCTGAACAAGGGTTACTCTAACGCCTTCAGTGCTATCTTCGACTCTAACTTCACATCACTCATCACAGGTATCATCCTGCTCTACTTCGGTACAGGTCCTGTGAAGGGTTTCGCCACCACTTGGATCATCGGTATCTGCGTATCGTTCTTCACCGCCGTCTATATGACCCGCCTGGTCTATGACTACATGTTGAGCAAGGACAAGTGGACCAACCTGACCTTCGTGACAGGCTACTCGAAGAACCTCATGCAGAATGCCCACTACAATTTCATGGGCATGTATAAGAAGACCTTCGTTATCTGGGGTGCCGCAGCCATCCTGTTCTGTATCTCCTTTGTCGTTCGCGGCCTGAGCCAGAGCATTGACTTCACGGGTGGCCGTAACTACGTGGTGACCCTCGACAAGGAGACCCCTGTGGAAGATGTCCGTCTGGCACTGACCGGTGCCTTCATCAACACGATGGGCGAGAACGCCCAGAAGGAGGCCAACACCAGCGTCATCGCCCTCGGCACCGACGGCAAGACTGTGCGTATCTCCACCAACTGGGATATCGAGTCGAACAATCCTGAGGTGGACGACCAGGCAGAGACCATCCTCTTCAACACTTTGAAGAAGGCCGGACTGGTGAGCCAGGACAATGTGGAGCACTTCAAGAATCCGGATGTCCGCGAAGGTGGTTCTATCATCTCTTCTGCAAAGGTAGGACCTTCTGTGGCTAAGGATATCACCTACGGCGCTATCATCTCCGTGATCATCGCTCTGGTGGCCATCTTCCTCTACATCCTGTTCCGCTTCCGCAACGTGGCCTTCTCCGTAGGCTCTACGGTAGCCCTGGCACTCGACGCCCTCATTGTAATCGGCTTCTACTCAGTACTCTGGGGATGGGTGCCCATGTCGTTGGAGATCGACCAGACATTCATTGGTGCTATCCTGACGGTGATCGGTTACTCCATCAACGATAAGGTGGTGGTCTTCG
>CALFIY010000094.1 GCA_937877595.1 uncultured Prevotella sp. | reverse complement strand
GATGTAGCATCCCCACTTCTGCAACTGCGGGCTACGGGAGTTGCTATAGACTTTCTTGGCCTCTGTCACAAATGGGCCGCTATATGTGGCATTAAGAAGTTCCTGCTTGTTCAATGGAACACCTGCAATGTTGATGGTTTCAAACCATTCCTTGATTTCCTTTTCCGTGCCGTTGCAGACATAGACGAGCAGCCGGTAGGAGTGAATCTTTTCTTGCTCCTCCTTAGTCAGCCCCGTAAAGTATTGCTCCATTCCGAATTTGTCCTTGATGGCAAACTTCCCGGTGACGAAACGTCCGATACTTGTTATACGCTGTTGCCCGTCCAGTATCTCGTATTCCGTTTCTGGAGCTTTGTAGTTCTCATTGCGGTTGAAATAGATGAGGCCGATGGGATAGCCTTTCAGCATACTGTCAATGACAGCCATTTCTTTCTTGCCTTCGTTCTCGGCATAGAGGTAATTGCGCTGGTACTCCGGCTGGATAGTCAGTTTGCCCGCCCAACCGAACAGGCCTTTGCCTTCCAACTGATTATAGACAAAGCCCTCACATATCTCTTTGACCGTCAGGTCGGTTAGTAATGTCGTTTGCATAGCTGTTGTTTTTTGCGGATGAGTATTCTTGCGTATGGCTTTTGTGGGATTCCGTCCCTTTTCATTGCTTCATTCTCCTTTCAGTCGCTTAATTTCCTTGTCGAAGTCTGATTCATAGAGCATATCCTGTCGTTTCCGATAGATGTCGTATTCACCTTCAGCCTTGATTTTGGCTTCAAGTGCCGTCACTGTGCCTGCGTCCATCAGTAAAGGACGTTCAGCTACAGTAAGGAAACCGTCAAGGATGCGGCTCCACTGTGCCATTGTGGTGGGAACCTGTTGTTCAGCACGGTCTTCAGCCAGGTCGAGATAGGCCGAGACGAGTCGGTCGAGTGCTTTGATGTGCTTTTCGGTCAGATAGTTCTTGGCTACCGTCACGTCCGACTTCAGTATCTTGCCGTCTGGTGCGTGCCTCCAAGTAGTGAGTCCCATGTGAGGCTTTTCGGCATCGGCGGTATGATAGATGATTTCTGCGGCGGTCTGACCTGTAATGGCCCAATGCAGTTTGTTCTGTACGGTAGCGAAGAACTGACGTGTTGTTGGAGCGTTTCTGTCGTAGTCGGTCGAGAGGGCGTAAATATCGGTTATCTTCTGATAGAATCGTCGCTCGCTGGCACGTATCTCACGTATCTGCTCCAGCAGGTCGCGGAAATAGTCTTCACCAAACTGAGGTCCTTGCTTCAGCCGTTGTTTGTCGATTATAAATCCTTTTGTGACAAATTCGTCGAGCGTGCGGCTTGCCCATCTGCGGAAGTTCACCGCCTCGCTGCTGTTCACGCGATAGCCGACGGCGAGGATGGCTTGCAGATGGTAGTTGATCGTTGGGACTTCCACGCCGAAAAGCTCATCCATGCGTTTCTGAGCCAACCAGAACGTGCCGTCCTCATACTGCACCTGAATGCTGACGTCCCTTGTGCCGGTGGTGTATAGAATAATGTTGCTATCCATATTGTTATTGTTTTTTGCGGATTATTATTCTTGCGTAACTTATTTTGGGCATTCCATCTATGGTAAGCACAAGGTTTCTCATGTTAGCGGTCATGTGACCAGTTCCACCAGCCTCTTTGTACCTCTTTATCCAATCCTCACCAATAGGAGCAATACCAAATTATGCTTCATCCGTCATCATTACCTCCATCTGCGACCACCGCTGTAGGACGATTGGGACAATTGGAAATCCTCTATATGTTCTATTTCCGGAGAAAGGCAGTCTGGTTTGCCAACGATTATGATTACGTCGAAGCGATAAGTAGAGTTGATACGCTTGTATTGGAGGTAATGGTTGATGGCACGGAGGAGGTTATATTGCTTCTGAATGTTTACGGCTGTTATAGGGTCGAGGAAGTCACGACTACTACGGGTTTTCACCTCAACGAACACGATTGTATTATCTTTATGTGCAATAATATCGATATCCCGATGGCCGGACCGCCAGTCGCGTTCCAGAATAACATAACCCTTTTCGCGTAGATAGGCAGCAGCCAGATTCTCTCCCCATACGCCTGTTTGCAGATGTTCTGGAGCGTCACCCTGCTGCTTGTCACCGGCAACACCTCTTTCCTGCATCCATTTTTGACATTTCTTGAATGTCCTTTCCACCAGTCCATCTTTGTCGGGCACGTTGGGAAACATTCGCTCCAAAGCAGCATAGATTTTTACCGCTTCGTTAATACGCCCTTCATTCCACCGCTTCTTCAGGATGTCAGTGGCCGTCCAGAACATGGCTGAGGAGGTGTAAGGCCCCTTGTCGTTTGCATAAAGCGACCGAATGGCCTCGTATGCCTCTTCAATGCGGCCTTGCTCTCTCAATTCAAAAACATCCCTGACTGTCATATTGATTCACTGTAATGCTTTTATTCTATCTGTCCTTATTCGTAGTGTCTGCTTCTCACATCTATGCCCTCGTCTTTCAGTAAAGGCGGAATTATGCTTACGTCAGTTCAGCAATCTGAAGATGGTCGCGGTCGGCGACATATTGTACAAAATCCTCGCTACAGGCCATAAATTACAATGCTTTTATAAATTCCAAGAGTTCTGTGAGTTTCTGACAACAACTATCAGTT
This sequence comes from uncultured Prevotella sp., assembly GCA_937877595.1. GTDB lineage: Bacteria > Bacteroidota > Bacteroidia > Bacteroidales > Bacteroidaceae > Prevotella. Next base: position 12,500 of record CALFIY010000094.1, on the reverse strand, counting down.
GAATGACTTCGCACGTAGCGAGCCGGTGATAAAGAGAATTTTCTTCTTAGGTTTTCAGTTTTCCGGGTAAAAAAATTGTCAGTACTACGCTGCAAAGATAATCAGTTTCTTAGTATATTGACGTTCATTTACAAGTTTTCACGATATTTTCCCACGATTTATTTTTTGCAACTCCCTGAATAACTATTTCTTTTTACATTCACAAATGCTCCATTCTGTTTGGCTTTTCGCGTGTTAAATAGTACTTTTGCAGCCATAAAATAATGGAAATACTCAATCAGATAAACGATGTGCTATGGGGCTATCTGATAATAGGAGCCCTGATAGGCTGCGGACTATGGTTCACGTGGCGCATGCGCTTCGTCCAGTTTCGCATGCTGGGCGAGATGCTGCGCCTGCTGACCGACACGGCTGTGAAGACAGCCGAGGGTAAGGGTAACACGACTGGCGCAGGCAACAGCGTGGCAGGCCAGAAGCACATCTCGTCGTTTCAGGCATTTGCCGTATCGCTGGCATCACGCGTAGGCACAGGAAATCTCGCAGGAGTGGCGACGGCAATAGCCGTAGGCGGACCAGGAGCAGTGTTCTGGATGTGGGTAATGGCATTGGTGGGCTCTGCCACGGCTTTCGTTGAGTCCACATTGGGCCAACTGTTCAAGCAGCACCATAAAGACTCGTTTATTGGAGGCCCTGCTTACTACATACAACGCGGATTGCACTGCCGCTGGATGGCAGTGCTGTTTGCCATACTGATTACGGTATCGTTCGGGCTGGCAAACAATTCCGTACAGGCCAACACCATCTGTGGCGCCATGGAGGGTGCATTTGATTGGAACCCGATGGCGACAGGCACTGCACTTATGGCGCTGACTCTCGTCATCGTGTTTGGAGGCATCCAGCGCATAGCCAAGGTCAGTTCTGTACTGGTACCTATAATGGCTGTAGGATATTTTCTGCTGGCAGTGGTAGTTATCGTGATTAACATTCAGTTGGTGCCCCACGTGCTTGCGGTCATTGTCAGGAGTGCCTTTGGCGTGGAACAGGCAGTGGGTGGCACACTGGGCGCTGCCATTATGAATGGCGTGAAGCGCGGTCTGTTCAGCAACGAGGCGGGCGAGGGCAGTGCGCCCAATGCTGCTGCTACGGCAACTGTGTCACACCCAGTGAAACAAGGACTCATACAGGCTCTTGGAGTGTTTACCGACACGTTGGTAGTATGCTCATGCACGGCATTTATCATCCTCATCAGCGGACTTTACACCTTGCCAGAACTTAACGGCATCATGCTGACACAGGCTGCCTTGAAGTCTGAAGTTGGAGCATGGGGCCCTGTCTTCGTCGCCATTGCCATCTTCATGTTTGCCTATTCGTCGATTATTGGCAACTACTACTATGGCGAGGCCAATGTCCGCTTTATGACCGATAGCCGTGCCGCCATGACGACCTACCGCCTGCTGTCGGGCGGCGTGATGATAATGTTTGGCGCATGGACAACGCTTGAAGTGGTGTGGAGCATGATAGACCTATGCATGGCACTTCTTACGGCATGCAATCTTATTGCCATCATACTGCTGGGCAAGTATGTATTCCGCCTGCTTGACGACTACCGCCTGCAGAAAAGCCAGGGCATCAAAGAGCCAACATTCCAGCGCGGCAAGTTGCCTGAAATCGCTGATGACATTGAGTGCTGGTAGAATGTGATAGGGGCAACTACCTGCATCTCCTTTGTCAGCAAAACTGATAAAGGTAATGAGGAATGTCGGCAATACTTTCATCGACCGGTTCCGCTTTGCTGTAGAGGCATACTTCTAAGAAATACGTTCCAGAAAAAGAACGGAGGGATGTGATTAGACGCGGAGAAGGCGCTGTATCTGCTTTGCCGTTGCCCAAGGCAATAGTTTGCTAAGGTGAGTTGCAAGTCGATCGTAAGAATCCTGCGGTGTACATTCACGTATGCATGCCTCTTTTCCATATAGCGTCTCGGGCATTGTTAGCAGCGACCAGCCCCAGCCGTATTCACGTCCGTGCTTGTCTGTTGGGTAAACAAAATCTTCCGTTACGATGCGACACTGCATCTGCAAACGCGTGACGTAAGCGTCAAACTTGCCGCGCATCCGCGGCCCGTCAAATCCGCAGAGCGCGCGCAGATCCCTTGTAATCAGACTGCCATGCTCCTGCAGTGTCAGCAGTATTGTTTCCTCTACAGACCCTTCTTCTATCACTGGCGCCACGCTACGACGATAGTTGTAGAAGTCGGGCCACCACTCACGACTGACAAATCCTGCTTTTTTGTCGAAGAACTTACCGTAAACACAGTCACCACTTGTCACGATAGGGCCTTTCCACTTCCATAGCGGCCAGTCCCATCCGCCATCAGGAAAAACCACGTAGCGGCAGTCGTCGCTCACCACCTCTTCTGCCGAAAAACCATCTATGCCACTGCTAAGCAGCGGCAGGAAGCCCACCTCGCGTATATACTCCATCAGCAAGGCAGCGGAATAAATCTCTCTCTTCATCATGGCATGACAAAAGTAACACTATTTCCACACGCGGCAAATATCTGTGGGCATTTTTACAACATCACGGCAAATGATGCGCCAAGCACCCATGTGTTCTGGTGCTTCCGAAGGGTGTGATTCTCTGTATATAATGGAGTGCAGGTGAGCGTGTAGTCCTTGCGAGTGTAGTCGTAGTCACAGAACACCTTCCACGAGATGTTTCCCTTGTAGCCGTAGGTCAGCGCGACTCCTGTGCCAAATTTGGTGGTATTTTTAGCAGAGACGGTCAGCAAGTCATATTCCATGCCATTGGTGTTTGCCGTGCCGGTGATGCCCATCGCGTTTACAGCATAATGGCCGTTGATGTCGAGCGACTGCATCATGCTTCTTCCTACAAGACATTTTGTTCCAAGTGAGAAACGCTGAGCGAGAGGTATGTTGAAATAGAGTCCGGCATCTGCGGCAAACTCTGCCAGATGATTGCTCTCAACAGACAAGTCGCTGTTGGCTGCGAGAATGTCTGCCTCCGCCCTTTCACATCCCTTCATTGGCGACGTGCTTACGCGCAGGCGCCCTCCCACGCCAACATTTTTATTAAAGAAGTAGGCGCCTTCTGCCTGCACCACTGTAGCAGTCTGAAATTTCACCTTCACGGGAGCGCTGGCATCTGATGTCTTGAAATCGAGTTCCCTCAATCCGAAACCCATTCCCAGGGAAACAGACAAGAAAGACGGACAGACCGCGCTGCCGGTCGTGTACTCCATGTCGCTGCGCAGCAAACCTTTTTCCTTGAACAGCACGTCACTCAGGGCGTAGGCTATTTCAGTAGACATGATGCCGATACCTGCGCCGGAGAGCACATCGCTGCCCCAGTGACGGTTGTTTATCACTCGCATCATGCCTGTGGCTGCAGCGACGCCATAGCCTGCCACTGAATACCACGGTGAGCGCGTCATGCCATACTCCTTATGCAGGATGGTTGCACCGGCAAACGAGATGGCGGTATGTCCCGAAGGCCACGAGTCGCGCGTAGATCCGTCGGGGCGCATTTCGTGTGCCGTACTCTTTATGGCCTTTGTCATGCCGGCCATAATACCATACGACATGGCAGCAGAAGCAAGGAAGCGCGGCCAGTCGGAACGTCCCTCCACTCCGCTCAACTTAAGTCCCAGCGTCATGGCAGGTCCGAAATACTGCGTATAATTGTCGAAATGGCTCTTGGAGTTTGCCTGAATACGGTTACCGTAAGGGCTCAGACACTGTTGGGGGAAGGTTTTCTTCTCGTTCTTGCCAATGATGCCTGCCACGAAGACAGGGACTCCAACAAGAGTTATGTCGTCCTTCACCTTGTATGTCTTCACGGCATGCTGCGTTCGTATATCTGCCAGCGAAGCATGCATTTCCGGTTTCTCCAGTCTGAGAGGCTCCATATTGCTATAGTCTTCAGCCTGTACGCTTATGGCAGATAGCGTCAGGAAGATTATAAGTATAGGAAGCCCCTTTGTCATACCGTTCCGTTATTTCACGTTGCCTGTTTACGTCGTTTCAGATGAGGTCACATATATAATTGTGAAAAACAAAAACAGAGCATCATTACTATGTTGTTTTGCAATTCTTTAACGTATTGCAGGAAATTTCCTGCCTCTGTAAAAAGAGAGTCCACAGGCTTTGTCAGGCCTGTGGACTGTGTGTCTTCACGGGAAGTGTCAGTTGTTTACCGTGCCGCCAACGATGTCGAGCAACTCATTAGTGATGGCCTGCTGGCGCGACTTGTTGTACTGCAGGTTGAGTTGGCGGAGCAGTTCGTCGGCATTGTCTGTTGCCGTCTGCATTGCCACCATTCGCGCTGCATGCTCAGAGGCCACGCTGTCGAGCAGTGCCGTGTAGAGCATGAGATGTGCAAGTTTCGGAATGAGTTGCGAGAGCACGGTATCCATGTCGGGCTCGACAATGAAGTTGTCGTTAAGCGGCTTCACCTCGTCTTCGCTCACTTGGCGCTTGCGTTTCTTCTTGCGCAGATAGTCCTGTGCCTTCTTCGTGACGACATTCGACGAGAGGTCGCGCTCGTGGTCGCGCTCCAGTTCGCTCTCTATGTCGATAGGAAGGAACGTTTTCTGCGTCAGCACCTGCGAGCCAGCACTCTTGAAGTGGTGGTATATCAGGTCTACTTGGTCTATCTCTCCCTTTGTAAAGCGCTCGCCGAGTTCCACTGCCAGTTCTATGCATTGCTTCACGTTGGGATGGTCTACCATGTCAGCCCTGTTGCCACGCACCACGTATCCGAGTTTCTGTGCCTTCTCTGCCACTTTGCGCCCTATGGGATACACCTCGACGTTCTCTGCTCCGAGTTCTTCCGACAGAGTTTCCACCGCCTGCTGCATCTGCTTTATGATATTGGTATTAAAACCACCGCAGAGCGACGAGTTGGAAGAGTAGACCACCAATGCCACGCGGCGCACTGGGCGCTCCTGGTCGTAGACGGTCTGTGCCTCAGCCTCGGCAGCAAGGAACGACTTGAGTATATGCTCAAGCATTGTCTCGTAGGGCAGCATGTTCTGTATTGCTACCTGTGCATGGTGCAACTTCGACGATGCCACCATTTTCATGGCAGACGTTATCTTTCGCGTCGAGTTGACCGAGGCAATGCGGCCTTTGATTTCTTTTAAACTTGGCATTGTTGAGAAATCTCAATTATCGAATCATTTGAAAGTTCCTGCGATGTCAGCCATTACGGCCTCTATCTTTGCTGTCACTTCGTCGTCTATCTTTCCAGCGCCCAGTGTCTGTATCACTTCAGGAGCCGTGCTGCGCAACTTGTCGAGGAACTGGTCCTGACACTGTCTCACCTTGTCGATAGGCACCTCGCGCATCAGTCCGTGCACACCGCAGTAGAGGATGGCCACCTGTTCGCCTACAGGCATCGGGCTGTACTGCGGTTGGATGAGCAACTGGTTGTTCTTTCGGCCACGGTCGAGCGTCATTGCCGTCACAGCATCCATGTCGCTTGAGAACTTCGAGAAGGCCTCCAGTTCGCGGTATTGTGCCTGATCTATCTTCAGCGTACCAGCCACCTTCTTCATCGACTTTATCTGTGCCGAGCCACCGACGCGGCTCACAGAGATACCCACGTTGATAGCAGGACGGAAGCCCTGGTTGAAGAGGTCGCTCTCAAGGAATATCTGTCCGTCGGTGATAGAGATGACGTTGGTAGGAATATATGCCGACACGTCGCCAGCCTGTGTCTCGATGATAGGCAGTGCCGTGAGCGAGCCTCCGCCGCGCACATGTCCTTTCATGCATGCCGGCAGGTCGTTCATCTGCTCTGCCACCTCCTGCTGCTCATTTATCTTAGCAGCGCGCTCCAACAGACGTGAGTGGAGATAGAACACATCGCCTGGATATGCCTCACGTCCTGACGGGCGGCGCAGGATAAGCGACACCTCACGATAGGCAACGGCTTGCTTCGACAAGTCGTCGTAGACGACGAGCGCCGGCAGTCCTCTGTCGCGGAAATACTCACCGATGGCGGCCCCTGCAAACGGTGCGTAGTACTGCATGGCAGCAGGGTCGGCAGCCGTAGCAGCCACCACGATGGTATATGGCATTGCGCCATGCTCCTTCAGCGTCTGTACGAGCGTTGCCACGGTACTTGCTTTCTGTCCTATGGCTACATAGATGCAGTAGACAGGCTTTCCTTCGTCGTAGAAACTCTTCTGGTTGATGATGGTATCCACGGCGATGGCAGTCTTACCTGTCTGCCGGTCGCCGATAATCAATTCGCGCTGTCCACGGCCGATAGGTATCATCGAGTCGACGGCCTTCAGTCCCGTCTGCAGCGGTTCCTTCACCGGCTGACGGTAAATCACGCCGGGAGCCTTTCTGTCGAGCGGCATTTCAAAGGCATTGCCGAGGTCAATATCACCGCGTCCGTCGACAGCCTGTCCGAGAGGATTTATCACGCGCCCGAGCATGTTGTCGTTGACGCGTATAGAGGCGATGCGCTTAGTGCGCTTCACCACCTGTCCTTCCTTGATGCCTGCCGTAGGACCGAGGAGCACACAGCCCACATTGTCCTCTTCGAGGTTCATCACGATGGCCATCGTGCCGTTTTCAAACTCCAACAACTCGTTGGCCTCTGCATTGCGCAGTCCGTATATGCGTGCCACGCCATCGCTTACGGTGAGCACTGTTCCCACCTCGTCGAACTTGGCGGCATCGCTGATGCCCTTGAGTTGTTCGAGCAGCACCTGACTGACTTCGCTTGGTTTAATCTTATCTGACATTTTCTTTTTTTCGTTATTACGTTATTACGGGATATCGTTGTTGCGAGATTACGTTATAACGTCATTTCTTCAAAGTATTAAGAATGTTGTTGAGACGCGACTTCACGCTGGCATCCATGCGGTAGGTATCGTATTCGAGTATGAAGCCGCCGATGATGCTGTCGTCCACCTCCGTCTCAAACTCAACAGTGCCGTTTGTCTGCTTCTCTACCAACTGCCTCATCTTCTGCTCTGTCTCGGCAGAGACGCTGGCAGCCGTGGTGAGTCTGCCACGGATGATATTCTGCTGCGCACGGTAAAGCGTGACATACGAGTTGGCCATAAACTGCACCATGTCTTCGCGTCCTTCCTTTATCACGAGGCCGATGAAGCGCTCCGTGAGTGGCGACACGCTGCCGCCGGCGGCAGCGAGCAGCACTTTCCGCTTCACGTCGCTGGCGAGCATGGGATTGTCTATCGTCTGGCGCAACTGCGGCACCTCCACGAAACTTGCGGCGAGCGTGAGCATCTCCTGATAGACACGCTTCTCCTGCCGCTCTTCGGTGGCGCTTTTCAGCAGCGCTCTCGCATATCTTACCGATATTACTCCGATGTCCATTTGCTTATTTCTGTTACTCAGCAGTCACGTCATCCAGCATACGATTGATCAAATCCATCTGGGCCTCGTTGCCCTGCAGGTTCTTGCGCAGCACTTTTCCGGCTATCTCGACACTGAGCGTAGCCACCTGCTGGCGTATGTCGGCAATGGCAGCCTTTTTCTCCTGTTCGATTGCTGCCTTAGCCTCGTCCAGCAGGCGCGCGCCCTCTTGTCGGGCCTTTGTCTGTGCCTGCTCCACTATGGCGTCGCGTGTCTCGGCAGCCTCACGCAGTATCTGAGCCTGCTTCTCGCGAGCCTCCTGCAAGATGGATTCACCTTCTTTCTGTATATTGGCGAGCCGCTCGTTGGCCTCATGCGCCTTGCGCAGAGAGTCGTCAATGAAAGCCTTGCGCTCCGCCACCATATTGGTGATGACAGGAAAGCCAAACTTCCACAGGATGCAGAGCACCACAAGGAATGTGATGGTCATCCAGAACAGCAGGCCAGTACTCGGAATCAATAAATCCATAGACTGAATGTATTAATTACTATTTACAAATTTGCAATTTTATTGTCAAATGGGTAAATACATCAGATGCAGAGGAATGCTATGACGGCAGCGAAGAGGGCAACACCTTCGATAAGGGCTGCAGCCACAATCATGTTAGTGAACAGTTTGTTCATCACCTCCGGTTGACGTGCCATGGCGTCCATTGCCTGTCCACCGATTTTACCGATACCTACGCCTGCACCTATTGCTGCGAGACCTGCGCCGATTGCGGCACCCAACTTTGCAACACCTTCTGCTGCCAATAATGCTGTGATCATAATAGTTTGATTTTTTTAGTTATTATTGTTTTTGTATTTAATTTTCATTTGTCTTTCCACTCACCTCTCACTTCTCATCACTCACCTCTCACCTCTAAATCATCAATGCTCCGGTTCCACGCGAGCCAGTCCGATGAACACGGCGGAGAGCATGGTGAACACCATGGCCTGGATGAAGCAGACCAGGCACTCCAGACACATCATAAACACGCTCATCAGTACCGAAAGCGCCGACATCGACAGTTGTACTGCCACGGCCTGCGACGCCACGAGGAAGATGATGCATGTGATGGCCACGGCGATGGCGTGTCCTGCCATCATGTTGGCGAAGAGACGGATCATCAGGGCGAAGGGCTTGGTGAATATTCCCACAAACTCTATTACGGGAATGATGGGGATTGGTGCCTTCAGCCATGTGGGCACTTCCGGCCAGAATATGTCCTTCCAGTAGTGCTTATTGCCCGAGAACTGCACGATGATAAAGGTGCAGAGCGCGAGGAAGAAGGTCACTGCGATGTTGCCCGTCACGTTGCCCGAGCCTGGTGGGAACGGGATGAGTCCCATGACATTGCAGGTGAAGATAAAGAAGAAGCATGTGAGCAGGTATGGAGTATAGCGCTCGTAGCCCTTGCCTACTCCCGGCTTTATTATCTCGTCTACAACATACATCACGAGCATCTCCACGAAGCCCACGAAGCCTCCTGGAGCGTTGTCGCCGGCGCTGCGCTTCTTATACCAGCGTGCTGAGAGCAGTATGCAGAGCAGCAGCAGTATGACGTTGATGAACATCACGGCCACGGTTTTCGTTATCGACAGGTCGACAACGGGCTCTCCGTTCTCTACTATCTTGCCTGCATTCTCTCCCTCCACGGCGAGAGCCAGTGACTGCAATTCCTCCGGAGCGTCGGCCTTGACATGGCGCAGTCCGCTTGCGTCGGCATGGTGCTCAAACTGCGACGAGCAGAACACGTGCCAGCCAGTGGAACTCCTGACTATCACGGGCAGCGGTATGACCAGCGACTTGCCGTCGCCGATGTCGGTCACGTGCCAGTCGTGGGAGTCTTTGATATGCTCAAGCACCACCTCCTTGGCAGAGAAGTCTTCTGCCTTAACAGCAGGCAGCAGAGCCAATGCCATGAGTGCTATGCAGAGCAGTCGTTTTACGCAATTCATTATCTGTTAGGAATAAACGTTTCTGTTGATGTCTTTCACTCTTTCATCTCAACGCAGAGCGACACTTCGTTTTTCTGTACCTCCACAAATCCGCCGAGAATGGCAAGTTGACTGCCGTCGTAGGTCACCACGCCTTTCTGCAGTGTAGAGATGATTGGCGCGTGGCCTGTAAGTATCTCAAACTGCCCCTGCGTGCCTGGCACCACGACGCGCTCCACGCTTCCGGTGAACTCTATGCGCTCTGGCGATACTATCTTCAGATTTAACATCTTTGAGGATTATTTTCGTTATTGGGGGATTACGGGATTACGACGTTTCGTTATCACGGAATCTCGTTATGACGTTATCACGTTATCACGTTATTACGTTATCGCGGGATTACGGCGTTACGGTGCTGTTTTTTATCCCTTGGCGGCCTCGAGGAGTTTCCTGGCCTTCTCCTTGGCGTCCTCTATCGTGCCGACGTTGAGGAAGGCCTGCTCGGGCAGGTCGTCTACCTCGCCATTGAGGATGGCATTGAAGCCCTTGATGGTGTCGTCGATAGTAACCATCACGCCAGGCAGTCCGGTGAACTGCTCAGCCACGGTGAAAGGCTGACTGAGGAAGCGCTGCACGCGGCGAGCGCGGTTGACGGTCAGTTTGTCTTCGTCCGACAGTTCGTCCATACCGAGGATGGCAATGATGTCCTGCAGTTCGTTGTATTTCTGCAGTATCTGCTTCACGCGCTGTGCGCAGTCGTAGTGTTCCTTGCCCACTACGAGCGGATCGAGGATGCGCGACGTTGATGCCAGCGGATCGACGGCAGGGAAGATGCCAAGTCCTGCTATCTTACGGTCGAGCACGGTAGTGGCATCGAGGTGGGTGAACGTTGTTGCCGGAGCAGGGTCGGTAAGGTCGTCGGCAGGAACGTATACGGCCTGTACCGACGTGATTGATCCCTTCTTTGTCGACGTGATGCGCTCCTGCATGGCGCCCATCTCTGAAGCCAGCGTAGGCTGATAGCCCACGGCCGACGGCATACGTCCCAGCAGGGCAGACACCTCGGAACCGGCCTGTGTGAAACGGAAGATATTGTCGATGAAGAAGAGGATGTCGCTTGAGGCGCCTTCCTGGCCGCCGCCGTCGCGGAAACCTTCGGCAACGGTCAGTCCGCTCAGCGCCACGGAAGCACGTGCGCCCGGTGGCTCGTTCATCTGGCCGTAGACCAGCGTGGCCTGGCTCTTCTTCAGTTCTTCCGGGTCGACAAGCGAGAGGTCCCACTTGCCTTCGTCCATAGCCTTCTTAAACTTCTCGCCGTAGCGGATAACTCCCGACTCTATCATCTCGCGGATGAGGTCGTTGCCCTCACGCGTGCGCTCTCCAACGCCGGCAAAGACGGAGAAACCGTTGTGGCCCTTGGCGATGTTGTTGATAAGTTCCATGATAAGCACGGTCTTGCCGACGCCGGCACCACCGAAGAGGCCGATCTTACCACCCTTGAGGTAGGGCTCGAGCAGGTCGATCACCTTGATGCCCGTTGTGAGAACTTCCTTGGTGGTCGACAACTCCTCAAACTTAGGAGCCTCGCGATGGATGGGATATGCGTCCTGCATTGACAGTTGCTTCATGCCGTCGATAGGCTGGCCTATCACGTTGAGCATGCGACCCTTGATCTGGTCGCCGGCAGGCATGAGGATCGGCGCACCTGTGGGGCGCACCTCCAGCCCGCGCTGCAGGCCGTCGGTATTATCCATAGCAACGCAGCGCACGGTGTCTTCGCCGATGTGCTGCTGCACTTCCACTACGAGCAGCGAGCCGTCATGGCGCGTAATGGTCAATGCTTCATGAATTTTGGGGAGCACTTTTTCTGCATCAAGGCCTTCCGTGTTGAAATAAACGTCGATGACGGGGCCGATAATCTGCGAAATGTGTCCGTTAATCTGTGACATAAGCAGAAAAGATATTTTAGTTATTATTCTTGTTTTTCAGGTTAGCGTAGTGCAAAGATAGTAATAAATTGTAAACGAAAAAACTTTTCACTGCAAAAAACCCTGCTGAAAACAAAAAAAATTGGGCATGAAAAATGATTTTCCTAATTTTGCGGCATCTTGCACTTTTTAGGACAGAAGAACAGAAATTATGAACACCGACGCTGCTACGGCACAACTCGAGGCGCGCATACGCCGCTCACAATGCGCCGCATTTTCGAGGAGATGGAGCGGCAAAATCCAGAGGTGCGTTTCTCGGTGTGGCGTGCACTGGGGATGTAAGAAAGAGGGCATCGCCCCACCCTTTTCGCGGTGTGTAGCGACGCCCTCTCTTGTTTTGCTCTCACGTTTTCAGTGAGCCTGCTCTCTGTTTAAGCCTCTGCCTCTGCGGCTGGCTCCTCGGCAGAAGTCTCCTCGGCAGTGGCGGCAGCAGCGGCCTCTGCGGCGGCGGCAGCCACAGCAGCCTTCTTCTCGGCCACCTTCTTTGCCTGCTCCTCGTTCTGTGCCTTCTCTGCCTTCAGGGCAGCGGCAGCAGCCTCCTGCTTTGCCTTAGCCTCGGCCTGAGCAATCTTGTTCAGTCCGTTCTGCTTGTCGGCCTTCCAAGCGTCAAACTTCACTTGGGCAGCAGCCTCGTCGAAGGCTCCCTTCTTCACGCCACCACGCAGGTGCTTCATCAGGTAAACGCCCTCACGACTGAGGATGTTGCGGGCTGTGTCGGTGGGCTGTGCGCCTACCTCTACCCAGTAGAGTGCTCTCTCGAAATTCAAATCTACTGTGGCAGGATTGGTGTTAGGGTTGTAAGTACCAATCTTCTCAGTAAATTTACCATCACGTGGTGCTCTTGAGTCAGCGACGACGATGCTGTAGAAGGCATAGCCCTTACGGCCACCGCGCTGCAGTCTGATTTTTGTTGCCATTGTTTGTTGTTTTTTGGTTTGTAAATCGAATCTCTATGCCATTATCTCGTAATAGCGGCTGCAAAGGTAGTGATTAATTCATAATTCACAATCCATAATTCATATTTTTTTGCATTTTTCTGCAATTTCTGCTTCTTCATTCAAAACAGCAGTGTTTTTGAAAATTACAACTGCTTTTACAAAAATAAAAACAGCGCTGGCAAAAATTAAAACAGCGCTGGCAAAAATTAAAACAGCGCTGACGAAAATTAAAACAG
>CALFIY010000093.1 GCA_937877595.1 uncultured Prevotella sp. | reverse complement strand
AGCCTGGCTTTTCGGCAATGATGGCAGCCTCTTTCTCCGGACGGAATGCCGTCGCCACACATCTGCCTGAGTCGGCATCGACAAGCGATGCTTTTACCGACGAACTGCCGATGTCAAATCCCAACAGGAACCTTTTTGTCATGTTTTTTTCTGATTAGTTTTTCTGGCTAAGTTAGTTTGAGTCGCAAATTTCTCTAAAAAAAATTAGAAATACAACTTTTTTGCTGTTTTTTGAATATTTTTTTATTTTAATTTGATTACAATTGAAAATTATTATTTACCTTTGCACGAAGTAAGTCCAAAAACTAACGACCAAGATTTGTTCATATATGAAGAAGAAAATCCTTATTCTCGACGACAAAGAGACAATTGCAAAAGTTCTCTCAATCTATCTTATGAGTGACTATGACGTGCAGTGGCTGCCAGATGGGTTGCAGGGAGTGAAATGGCTGCAGGCAGGAAACACCCCCGACCTTATTATTTCTGACATCCGTATGCCGGGCATGCGCGGTGACGATTTCCTGGAGTGGATTAAGCAGAACGAACTCTTCCGCCACATTCCTGTCATTATGTTGTCAAGCGAAGACTCTACCAGCGAGCGTATCCGCCTTCTTGAGATTGGTGCTGTCGATTATATCGTGAAGCCGTTCAATCCTATGGAACTCAAGATACGCGTGAAGAAAATTCTTCCCAACTGATAACAAGGGCATACCTTATATTATATAATATACTATGATTGGTGTTGTTTATTTAGGCAACAATCCCAAGACACAAGAGAGGCTGAAGTACATACCTGGGCAACTTGTACGCATGACTGGTACTTATAAGGATGCTGCACAGGTATGTACGCCTCACGTTAATAACGAGCATTTCATCTTGTTCTTCGAGCGCAACGTGCGCACCGAGGATATTACGGCTATCACCTATCTTCGCAAGAAATGCCCCAGCGTGTACATCATTCTTCTTACCAACGACATGTCGGCAGAAGAACGGCAGACGTATATGAAGTGCGGCGTCAACGACACGATAATCAGTGATGCCTCAGTTACGATGCTCAATAAGAAGATACAGTTTATCTCCGACAGGGAGAATATTCTCTTCGACAATGTGGCGCCAAAATACAAGATACTGAAGTTTAAGATACCTGTATGGAAGCGCCTCTTTGATATCTTCTTCTCCGGTCTTGCCATTATAATCCTTTCTCCGGTATTCATCATTACGGCCATTGCTATAAAATTGGAGAGCAAAGGTCCAGTGATGTTCAAGTCGAAGAGGGTAGGTACCAACTACACTATTTTCGATTTCCTCAAGTTCCGCAGCATGTATACAGATGCAGAAGAGCGCCTGAAGGAATTGAGCAAAGAGCACAATCAATACGCTGAAAAGCCAGAAGAAGAGGAGCATAAGACAATTACAGCCCCACTTGGCGACGAGGCGGAAATGGAAATGATGGACATGGGCATGGAGTCGGAAATGATGATAAGCGATGAGGAAATCATGCTTATCGGCGACGACTTCGTTGTGGCAGAAAGCGACTTCAACAAGCAGAAAGAAGAGGATATCAACAATGCTTTCGTCAAGATAGAAAACGACCCGCGCATCACCAAGGTAGGCCGCTTCATCCGCAAATTCAGTATCGACGAACTTCCGCAGTTGTTCAACATCCTCAAAGGCGATATGTCTATCGTAGGCAACAGGCCTCTGCCTCTCTATGAAGCAGAGAAACTGACAGCCGACTCAAGCATTGACCGCTTCATGGCACCGGCAGGACTGACGGGCCTGTGGCAGGTCGAGGAAAGAGGCAAGGGCGGCAACATGTCTGCTGAGGAGCGCAAGCAACTCGATATACGCTATGGCCAAACCTATAATTTTGCTTTGGATATGAAGATAATATTCCGTACGCTTACAGCATTCATTCAGAAAGAGAATGTGTAGCCCGCGCGGAAAACGATCTAACACATAATCTATAAAATGAACAAACTACATCGACTATCATTCCTCATCTTATCTCTCGGAATAGGTACCACGGCCTTTGCACAATATGAAGACAGTGGTATCAGTGCAGGCTTCTTTGACGCAAGCGAATCAAGTACTATCAACTTTTCTACATTCCATCTGCCGCCATTGGCAGTACTGTACGAGAATGCTAAGCAGCATCCTATGATTCTGTCGCTTGAGAAGGCGCAGGAAATAGCACAGGCTGAAGTGGCAAAACAAAAGCGGCATATCTTCTCCTACGTCTACGGACACGCCAGTTACAGTTACGGAAAAACGGATATTGCCAACGTGAGCGACCAGCCAGGCGTCATCCGACAATATACAGGCAGTGAACAGGCCTATTGGAACGTTGGTGTAAATCTCAGCGTGCCTTTGGAAGACATTCTCGACCTCTCTGCCTCCGTAAAGCGCAAGCGACTGGAGGTGGATGCCGCACGACTGGAGAAAGAAATCAAGTTTGAAGATTTAAAACAGCAGATAGGACATCTCTATGTGCGCATCACCAATACCCTTGTCACGCTGAAGACATCTGGAGAGTCTTCTGCAATATACCAAGGCGCTGGTGCCTTGAACCAGGAGGACTTCCATCAGGGCAACATGGACATTGAGGATTTTGCCTACACCAAGTTGCATGAACTTGACGTGGTAAAGCAGTACCAATTGCTGCAGACGGAAATAATGACCGACCTTATCACGCTGGAAATACTCTCACGCACTCCTATTATAACCAATGCCACAACCGAGGTTACGCTTGACGGTAGAGTGGAAAAGTCGGATAAGCAGATACGACGTGAGAACAAGGCCGTTGAGAAGCGTCTTGAGCAGGAGACAAAAGCCACGGAGAAACGCTATCAGCGTCTGGAGCGTGCAGACCACGCAGCGCAGGTTAAGGCGCGCCGCGAGGCTGAACGCGAGGCATCACGCTCTGCCAAGGCAGCACGTAAATACGATCAGAGACGAAGATAACACGAAGAACACAGAATTAGAACCTTCATAATATAAAACTATGGATTTATTCAGATATATTGTCCGCTTCCTGTACAAGATACGCTGGTACCTCGTAATCCTACCCATGATAGCACTTATAGTGGCATGGTTCCTGACACGTCACATGGAGCGCGTCTACGACACCAATACCACCATATACACTGGTATGATAACCGGTTATAACATTGAGGGAGGCACTGGCGTTGCCGGCGGTAATGCGCAGACAAACATCACAAACCTGATGCTTATCATTACGACAGAGAACACCATTCACGAGGTTGCCCTCCGCCTATTTGCACGTTGCATGATGTATGGTAATGCCAACAAGGATAACAATTATATCTCTGCCGAGCATTTCCGCCAACTCAACGCTACGGTTCCTGCCGACGTCAAGGCTCTTATCAACCACAACAGTGAGTCGGCAACCTATGCTAATCTCAAAGCATATGAAAAACCGTCGCAAGACAACTATATCTTCGGCATCCTCAACTATCACAACTATTTTGGCATCAATAATATCACGGCACGCCTGAAGGTTCTTCAACTTAACAACTCCGATATTATTGATATAGGCTATTCTGCAAACGATGCAGGTATTGCATACAATACGCTCGATATTCTAAATGAAGTTTTCGCGCGCCAGTATCAGCAGATACGCTTTGGCGAAACAAACAACGTTATCAAGTTTTTTGAACGTGAAGTACAGCGCCTCTATCGTATACTTACCTCAGCCGAGGACGATCTCATCCGCTACAACGTGTCAAAACGTATCATCAACTACGGTGAGCAGACAAAGCAGTTGACGGTGCTTGAGGCTCAGCAGCAGAACTTCAACAACCAACAGTTGATGGACTACACTACTTCAAAGGCGCTGATGGACTATCTGGAGCGTCAACTTGGCGACCGTGCACGCATCATCCGTGCCAACCGTGAGTTCACCAATCAGGTGAGAGATATTTCCCGACTGCAGTCGCGTCTCTCTAACCTGCGACTGATGAGCGGCGAGGGCGGCGATATGAACAATGAGGCCCAGGAAGAATTGGCTCGCGCTAATCGCGATCTGCAACAGGCAACATCCAAGGTGCGCGACCTCACCCACGAGATAGAAGCAAGTTCGTACAGCACTGAAACTGGTGTCAAGGCAAATTCGCTAATCGACAAATGGCTGGAGCAAATGTTGCTCATGGAGAAGGCAAAGGCAGAAATGTCGGCAACTGACATAATGCGTCAGAAACTTGACCAGCAGTTCCTGTTCTACTCTCCAATCGGAGCCACTCTTGACCGTAAGGATCGCCATATCACGTTCGTTGAAGGCAACTACATGGAAATGCTGAAAGCGCTGAATGCCGCACGTCTGCGCCAGCGTAACCTGCAAATGTCTACAGCAACGCTGCGGGTGCTCAACCCGCCAATGTTCCCACTCAACGCACAGCCTACAAACCGACTGATGATACTGCTGGGAGCATTCATGCTTACCTTCATCCTTACAGCGCTATATTTCTTCCTGATAGAACTTCTAGACCGTACTCTGCGCGACCGTATGCGCTCGGAGCGCATCACGAAGATTCCTGTCATGGGCTGCTATCCAAAGGAAAGCACGCTGCGCTACCGCCGTTTCAACAAGACGATTGCCGATATGTCGTTGCGCCAGTTGAGCAAGGCTCTCCTTCCTCACTTCAAGGAAGGACAGCAAAATGTGCTTAATCTCATCTCAACAGACTCAGGCAATGGTAAGAGTTTCATTGCACAGGAGTTGGAAAACTACTGGATTTCCATCGGACTGCAGGTGCGCAGGCTTACATACGACGAGGACTTCCTTGCCGAAGACAGCCGCTTCATCATGGCTAACGGCATAAAGGACTTGTGTCCTGACATCCTGCCAGACGAAATTGCCATCATAGAATATCCAAATCTTGACGACAACTCTATCTCGCCCGCCTTGTTGAACATGGGTACTGTCAACCTTATGGTGACACGTGCCAACCGCACATGGAAAGATGTTGACCAGAAGGCCCTCAAGGAGGTTGAGGCAATGCTTGATGAAGAGCACAAGGATACGCTCTACATGTATCTCACAGAAGCAGGCCGTTATGCCGTAGAAGAGTATGTCGGCCAGTTGCCGCCTTACACGCGCTTCAACAACTTTGTGTATCGCATGTCGCAGTTAGGCTTGACGGCAACAGAGAACAACCATGCCAAGTAAATGAGAGCAAAAGGGAGTTTTGCAGAATACACAAGCGAAAACGGAGGAAGAGTCTTGCTACTCTTTCTCCTGTTTGTACTTGCCATCTACGAATTCATCACTGCGGGCTTCAGTGCTTTTGCCATAGTGTGCATGTTGCCGGTAGTGGTGCTTGTTGTGGTGGGAGCGTTCCATTACCGCATGGCTACCTTCTGGGCTCTAATGGGCATCAACTATTTCATACAGTGGAAGAGTTTTCCTGTGCAGGGCATTCCCACATCTCTGCCCAATGAAATGCTTGAACTCTTACTGCTTGCCCTTGCAATAATCGACGTGAAGGATCAGCACTACGAGCGGACGGCAAATATTATGCTCATTGCACTAATATCGTGGGCTGGCTTCTGCACTATTGAAGTTCTTAATGACTCCTGTGGACTTGGCATAAACGTAGGCGCGTGGTATACAGGTGCACGTATGATGGCCTTCCAGTTGTTGTATGCGTTTCTGATATATGTTCTGTATATTACCAGTCCAAAGGTACTCATACAATACTTGTTTGTTTGGGCCGGCTTGTCTATTTTTGCGTCATTCTGGGTGTGGAAGCAGCAGCACATGGGGCTAACCCAGATGGAAAATGCGTTCCTGCAGGGACGTGGACGTACCACTCACATTATCAATGGCGGTGCTACGATACGTCTCTTCTCTATATTCAGCGACGCTGCGAACTTCGGTGTCAATATGGCGGCTACGGCGGTGGCATACCTTATTTTTGCCATCAATTGTAAGTTACAGCGTCTGAGATGGTTCTTTCTTGCTACCGGACTGATTTGCACATGGGGTATGTTCCCGTCGGGAACACGAACCGCAACGTTCTGTCTCTTTGCAGGCTTCGCTGTTTATATTTTTCTTTCCAAGTCAGTAAAAATTGCAGTGCCTGTGTCCATTGGTTTTGCACTTGTCTACTTTATTCTGGCCTTTACCACGATCGGAAATGGCAATGCTTCGATACGTCGTATGCGTTCTGGTTTCAACAAAAACGATGCTTCTGCCAATCAGCGCACTATAAATCAGGAGGTGATGAAGAAATATCTTGCTGATGCGCCGTGGGGAATAGGACTTGGAATGGGATATGAGAATGTGCCGGCAAATAACAAGTTCCGCAAGTTGGCTACCATACCGCCCGACTCAGAGTATGTCTTTATATGGATACGTACGGGGCCTGTAGGACTTACGGTGTTCCTTCTGACAACTGCTGTTATGTTTGCAGGAGCGTGCTGGATAGTATTATTCAGAATAGACAATAAATCGTTGCGAGGTATAGGGGCTGGATTGTGCAGTGCCTTTGTTTCTATCCAGTTGGGCGGATATGCCAACCAGGTATTGATGCAGTTTCCTAACTGTCTGCTGTTTTATGGTGGGCTCAGTCTTGTCTACGTGCTGCCGCATATTGAAAAAGAGTGGGTGGAAATGGAGGAACGCGAGTATGCAAAGCAGGAGGAGCGCAAACGCCTTAAGTTAGAGAAGAAACGTGCTTCGAGGGTTTAATAAGATTTTTCAAATAAGTGATGTGTCCACATATCGCTCAGAACTTATGGGCTGGGCGATTTTGTGGATAATGATGCTTCATTTCAGGTTTATTTCATTGAAACCACTTGGTTTCATTGCACAATACGGCTATGCTGGCGTTGAGATCTTTATGTTTGTTTCAGGCTTGGGACTTTATTATTCGCTACAACGGAATAATAGTTTGCTTAGTTTCTATGCAAAAAGGCTGAAACGAATTTTCCCTACATATTATATAATAGGTGTAGTTGCCAGCGTGCTTCTTTTCCATGACGGACTGCTTGCATATCTGTGGCGTTACAGTACGTTAGGCTTTTGGACGCAAACAGAATATTTCGAGTGGTATGTACCGTCCATACTTTTCCTGTATCTTATAGCGCCTTTAGCATGGTGGCTCTTCCACCGCAATCAGGATATCCTGTTGCTTTGTATCTCTGTGGCGATAGCCGTGGCAAGTTATTTTATTGCAGAAAAGCAACTCATAGACCGTTCACACTTTTTCTTGCTGTACAGAATTCCTGCTTTCCTCTTCGGAATGTATATAGCAAAACAGATAAAGTCAGCAGGAAATAACACGGCATACTATATATGTCTTCTGGTTGGCATCCCTTTATTTGCTGTTTTATTTCCAAAGCATCACACAATCTATGAGTTTAAGTATTTTTCGGTTTTCTTCCTTCTGCCCACATTCGTTCTTGTGTTTTGTCTGCTGAGCCGCTACTTGGGCAGTGCTGTACGGCATGTGACAGCACTTATCGGCAATGCCAGTTTGGAGGTTTATCTTATTCAGACGATTCTCTTTACTGCAATCACACAGAATATGTTGCAAGTAAGTACCCAATATCACGATGTAGTTACTTTGCTGCTTATTGTTGGATGTTCTGTTGCCGGCGTCGCTTTACATCGGCTGCTACCATGGTAGCAATACACGAGTCAAGTTTTCTGTAACCATAACTGTTCAGGTGGATTTGCTCGTCTGAATATAATTGTTCTGTGTCACGATATCCGTCTCGGTTCCATTTATCCTTGTCAATATATACTATCTTGCCAGCCGTGCTTCTGTCTTGTTCCATCATCTTTTGCTGAACGAGCCGATAGCCGCTGACATTGTACATATCGCAGTGCGCAATACACGAGCGAAGCCAGTCGGTAAATTTGTCGTACACAGGCTTTCCGCTGTAAAGGAGTTGCAGATTGACGTCGGGTATTTCAATAATAACAGGTGTGATATCGCATTTAATAAGCCAATCTACGATGAGGCTAAGGTTGTGATGATATGTGTCATAGCCAATGTTTGCAGCAGCGTCGTTAATTCCTGCAGAGACAATGCAGTAGTCAGGATGTGCCGCCAGCAGGGAGCGGGTGCTGTATTTCTTGTCGCCATCATACGTAGCGTGTCCGAACATAAGTTTGTAGATGTCACCACTCTTTGCTCCGCCAAGTCCACTTGATTTGAAACTGACTTTCTCTCCTGTTTCTGCGGCAATCATTTTCTGTAATTGGATATCATATCCCCCAGCGTTATGAATTCCTGCCCAACTGTCACCAATCATAACTATCCGCAGGCTGTCCGAACGGCGCGGACTGATAGTATATGGAAGTTCCTTTTCTACAGGCCGCATCTTAGGCAACCATGTGCTATGTATGTGAATGATTGCCAGTGCTATGCCAATAAGTGGTAGCAGAGCACAGCAGACAAAGGCAAGTCGTTTTGGCGTCATACTTTATAATAAGATTATTCTTATTCGACTCAAAGATACAAAGATTTTAGAAAATGAAATAATAAACGAAAAATAAGTTTGTAATATTTAAGGCGAAAAGCAGGGTTATTGAATTTTTTGTGTACTTTTGCAGAGCACTAAGCAATAAGCCAGCATCAATGACTGAACCACACGGAGACTGCCTGCTGTCGTTCATCACAGTAAACTATAACGGACTGAGCGATACGCTGGAACTGATAGCCACCCTGCCTCTTGACGATGAAAGGGTAGAAGTGGTTGTCGTTGACAATGGTTCAAGGACTGACGAAGCAGCAGTTGTCAAAGAGCATTTCCCAAAGGTAAAGGCTGTGCGTAGCGAGGAAAATCTTGGCTTTGCTGGAGGCAACAACCTTGGTGTCAGAAATTCTACGGGCAGATACCTCTTCTTTGTAAACAACGACACTTTCTTCAGACAGGACGGGAGCGGTATAATCGGCTTTGGAATGTTTCAACCGCTGATAGGCCGACTGCAATCTGACGAAAAAATAGCCGTAGTATGCCCCAAGATACGTTTTGCATGGGGCAGCAATCCAATACAATACGCTGGCTACACGCCGCTCACTGCAGTTACGCTCCGTAACCGTGCCATAGGTTTCGGGCAGTATGACGATGGACAGTTTAATACTGCCCATGAGACTCCATACGCTCATGGCGCGGCAATGATGATTAAGCGTGAGGCGCTGAAAAACGTAGGACTGATGCCTGAGTGCTATTTCCTGTACTATGAAGAACTTGACTGGTCGATGATGTTCCGCCGTGCAGGTTACAGTATATGGTATGAGCCTGCCCTAAGCATCTTCCATAAGGAGAGCCAGTCTACAGGACAGTCTTCGCCCTTGCGTACCTATTATATTACGCGCAATCGTCTGCTCTTCGTAAGCCGTAACACCGTGTCGCGCGCAGAGCGGCTTTGCTCTTACGCGTATATGATGTTTGTCGTGGCAGCGCGCGACATCTTAAAATATGCTTTCGCCCGTCGCTTCGATTTGGTGAAGGCCACCATGAATGGAATAAAGGATTTTATAAAGAAAAAATAACTATATGGACTTCTGGAAGTTTTTGTACATAGTTGACTGGACCCTGTTTGCAATAGCAGCCATCACGGTGTTCTATATGTTGGTATACACCATCGCGGCTTTGTTTTTACGCCGAGGCGACATACCGAAATCAAAATATCAGAACCGCTTTATAATTCTCATACCCTCATATAAGAACAGCAGCGTTGAGCAGACTGTTATGTCCGCTCTGGCGCAGAGTTATCCGCAGCGGCTGTTTGATATTACAGTGATATCCGATCATAACACTGAGATAACGAATTTCCATCTGGCACAGCAGCCGGTAACGCTGCTGACGCCAAATTTTGAAACAAGTACAAAGGCGAAGTCGCTGCAACTGGCTATAAACAATCTGCCGCAGTTCAAAATATATGATATCGTTGTCATACTTGATGCCGGCAACATTATAGAGAATGATTTCCTTGAGCGAATGAACGATGCCATGGAGACAGCAGGAACGAAGGCCATACAGGCGCATCGACTTTCGCGCAACAGAGACACTGCTGCGGCGCGTATGGATGCTATCTTTGAGGAAATAAACAATACGATATTCCGTCGTGGCCACATTGCGCTCGGACTTTCTGCTGCTATAGCAGGGTCGGGCATGGCGTTTGATTTTAATTGGTTTAAGACCAATATTATGAACACGAAAGCCACGTGGGAAGACAAGGAACTCGAGGCCTTGCTGATGCGTCAGCATATCTATGTAGACTATTTCGACGATATCTATGTGTTTGACGAGAAGACGCGCAATGCGACAGACTTCAATCGCCAGCGCGGTCGCTGGATAAAGACACAGATATTCAGTGCTCTCCACAACGTGAAATATCTGCCAGTGGCCATTTTTAACCAGCATTATGACTGGGCAGACAAGATAATACAGTGGCTTCTGTTGCCACGAATGATACTGATGGCACTAATCATCGGCATGGGGGTAATACTTCCGTTTGTATACTTGACACTGGCGCTAAAGTGGTGGGGATTATTTGCTGCTGTCCTCCTTGTCTTTGCCATGGCAACTCCCGACTATCTTGTTGACAAGTACTGGAACTCCACTTTTTTGCGCTCACCGCTCATTCTGATGCAGTCAATACCTGGTTTGCGTCATGTCGTAGCGTTGTTTGAGACAGCAGAGAAGCGCATCAAAGCAATATCCGGCAGAAGTAAATAACACAAGATGCTTTACACGTTTTGCCATGTTCTCGACATACTCTTATGGTGTGTTATAGCCTGTTCGGTCGGGTACGTCGTTTTTTTTGCTACAGCATCGCTTTTCGGCGGATGCAGGAGACGCAGTAACGCAGCAAAAGATACCGGTGCGTTGACTCCGTTTGTCATCCTGTTTCCTGCATACCATGAAGATAATGTGATAGTTGGCTCTGTCGAGACGTTTCTCAACCAGCAGTATCCTTCAGAACTTTTTCGCGTAGTTGTTATATCCGACCACATGAGCGATGATACCAATGAGCGACTGCGCCAACTGCCCGTCATGCTGCTCACTCCGCAATTTGAAAAAAGCAGCAAGGCCAAGGCAATGCAGTATGCCATGGCAGAGTTACAGCGCCAGGGTATTCCAACCGCTGTGCAGAGCAAGACAACAGAGCAACTGCGCGTTGTTGTACTCGATGCAGACAATGTGGTGGAGCCCGACTTCCTGCTGCGGCTCAATTCTATATGCAAGCAAGGGTGGCAGGCAATACAGTGTCACCGCTGTGCCAAGAATAGTGACAACTCAATAGCAGTGCTCGACGGCGTCAGTGAGGAAATCAACAATACTATTTTCCGCAAGGCCCACAATGCCATCGGCTTGTCTTCTGCTTTGATAGGTTCAGGCATGTGTTTTGTCTATAACTGGTTTGCTGAACACGTAATACTGTTGAAGAGTGCCGTGGAAGACCGTGAACTTGAAGCCATTCTGATGCGCGAGCGAATATTTGTGAAGTTTGAGCCAGACATTCATGTCCGCGACGAGAAGGTAAACAGCAGCGACAACTTCCAACGTCAGCGCCAGCGCTGGATAACAGGACAGGTGCAGACGCTGTTTCTCATGTTGCCATGCGTTCCAAAGGCTGTGCTGACATTCAACATTGACTATCTGGACAAGACCCTTCAGCAGACTCTTATTCCGCGCTCCATACTGCTTGCTGTGGTACCGCTGATATCGCTCATCGTGCTATTCGTTTCGCCTGTACATAGTGTAAAGTGGTGGATACTTGCGCTGTTGCTCATGGTGTCGCTTTGGCTTGCCATACCTTCGCAGTTGCGTACGAGGGCAGTTCTGCATCGGGCGGTGGCAATGCCTAAACTTGTAGTCAGTATGATGCGAAACATATTACATATTGACAGAAAAAATACAGATTTCCTTCACACAACGCACGGAAAATAGCAAAGATTTATGCTGTTCTGCATGGTTTTTATAAAAATGTCGTAATTTTGCGCCCGTATGAAAGTAATGAAGTTTGGCGGAACTTCTGTGGGTTCCGTAGATAGCATCCTCAGTCTGCAGAAGATTGTAGAGAGCGAGACACAGCCTGTGATAGTCGTAGTCAGTGCACTTGGCGGCATTACCGACAAACTTATTGCCACATCAAAGATGGCTCTTACAGGCGACGAAGGATATAAAACCGAATTTGAAGCAATAGTGAAGCGCCACCACGACATGGTGGATGCCATAATAAGCGACCGTGCTGCCCACGACTCGCTCACTGCAACTCTCAACGAAATGTTCGACCAGTTGCGTAGCATTTATTATGGAGTTTTTCTTATCCATGACTTAAGTCCCAAGACACAGGCCACTATCGTCAGTTATGGAGAGCGCCTGAGCAGCAATATTGTAGCAACCCTCATATCTGGTGGCAAACGCTTCAACTCCCGCGACTTTATCCGTACAGCAAAAAAAGGCGGCAAGTCAGTGCTTGACGCAGAACTGACAAACCGCATGGTTTGCGAAACCTTTACCTCATGGAAGACAGAGGGTAACGGCTGCCGTACGATACCTGTTGTTCCAGGTTTTATCAGTCGTGACCGTGACACAGGAGAGACAACAAATCTCGGGCGCGGAGGCTCTGACTATACAGCAGCAATCATTGCCGCAGCACTGGATGCTGATGTCCTGGAAATATGGACTGACGTTGATGGCTTTATGACAGCAGATCCACGTGTTATCAAAGCCGCCTACACGATAAGCGAACTTTCTTATGTAGAGGCAATGGAGTTGTGCAACTTCGGCGCCAAGGTTGTCTATCCGCCAACAATTTATCCTGTCTGTGTTAAGAATATTCCTATCAAGGTAAAAAACACTTTCAATCCCTCTTCTCCCGGCACCATAATAAAAGATAAGATAGCCGACGACAGCAAGCCTATCAAGGGTATATCCAGTATCAAGGGTACCACGCTTATAACGGTGACAGGTCTGTCTATGGTAGGCGTGATAGGCGTCAACAGACGAATCTTTTCGTGTCTTGCCGGCAATGGCATCTCAGTGTTTATGGTCAGTCAGGCATCAAGTGAAAACTCTACGTCTATCGGTGTACGCGATGAGGATGCGACAGCGGCAGTCGATGTGCTCAATGAAGAGTTCAAAAAGGAGATAGAAACTGGCGCAATGTTCCCGATGCATGCCGAGAGTGGCTTGGCTACAATAGCCATCGTAGGCGAGAACATGAAGCATACGCCTGGTATTGCAGGAAAACTGTTCGGCACGTTGGGACGCAGCGGTATCTCTGTGATAGCCTGTGCACAGGGTGCATCGGAGACCAATATCTCTTTTGTTGTGGAGGGGCGCTTCCTTCGCAAGTCGTTAAATGTGCTTCACGACTCGTTCTTCCTCTCAGAATATAAAGTTCTCAACTTGTTTATCTGTGGCGTTGGAACCGTTGGCTCTATGCTCATAGAGCAGATACGTGCACAGCAGGAAGAACTGATGCTCCGCAATAGCCTGAAACTTAATGTCGTAGGTATTGCATCGTCAAAGGCTGGCGTATATAATCGTGACGGCATAGATCTCAACAATTATCGTGAACTTCTGGCTGCCAGTGCTCCGTCATCGACATCGCAGATGCGCGATGAGATGATAGGCATGAATATATTCAACAGCGTGTTTGTCGACTGCACGGCAAGCCGCGAAGTGTCGGCACTTTACCAAACGCTGCTGGAGCATAACATCAGTGTTATTGCAGCCAACAAGATAGCGGCGTCAGGCAACTATGCAGATTATCTCAAACTGAAGCAGACGGCACGCGATCGTGGCGTGTGGTTCCGATATGAGACAAACGTCGGAGCGGGTCTGCCAATAATCGGTACTATCAATGACTTGCGCAATTCAGGTGACAAGATACTGAAGATAGAGGCTGTGCTCAGCGGTACGCTGAACTTTATCTTCAACGAGATATCTGCCGACGTGCCATTCTCAGAGACTGTGCGACGTGCAAAGGAGCAAGGCTATAGCGAGCCCGACCCGAGAATTGATCTCAGTGGAACAGACGTGGTGAGGAAGTTGGTTATCCTGACTCGCGAAGCAGGTTATCAGGTAGAGCAGAGCGACGTAGTGAAACACCTATTTGTTCCCGACAGTTTCTTCAGTGGGACGATAGACGACTTCTGGCGACTGTTGCCAACACTTGACAAAGACTTTGAGCAACGTCGGCTTGAGTTGGAGAAAGAAGGCAAGCGCTGGCGCTTTGTTGCCACAATGGAAGACGGACAGACCAGTGTCTCGCTACGTGCTGTCGACAGCAGCCATCCTTTCTATAGCCTTGAGGGTTCTAATAATATAGTGCTTCTCACGACAGAGCGTTACCGTGAATATCCTATGCTTATTCAGGGATACGGTGCCGGCGCATCGGTTACTGCGGCAGGAGTGTTTGCTAATATTATGTCGGTGGCAAACATATAAATATCATGAAAAGAATTATCATACTTGGCGACGGCATGGCCGACCACAAGATAGAGCGGCTGGGTGGAAAGACTCCATTGGAATACAGTCGTCCTAAGTACATGGATTTTCTGGCGCAAGAAGGCCGCTGTGGCCGTCTCGTTACCGTACCAGAGGGATTTCCACCGGGGAGCGAAGTGGCTAATACGGCAATACTTGGCTACGACCTTAACGAAGTATACGAAGGCCGTGGCCCTCTTGAAGCCGCATCTATCGGTTACGACATGGCGCCCGACGACATGGCCATTCGCTGCAATATCATAACACTGGACGACGGACGAATTGTGACCCACAATGGCGGTGGACTGGAAACTGCAGATGCCGCCGAACTTATCGAATATCTCAATCAGCATCTTTCTTCTGAGCGCGTGCGTTTCATAACTGGTATACAGTACCGCCACCTTCTTATTATAAAAGGAGGCAGTAAGCACATTGTCTGCAATCCGCCACACGACCATCCTGGCGAGCCTTGGGAACCGTTGCTTGTCAAGGCAGAGCCCGATGCGCCGCAAGAGCCAGGAAGAATGAGTGCTGAAGAGACAGCGCAGTTGCTTAACACGTTGATACTTCAGTCGCAACAGTTGCTGGCTGCGCATCCATACAATGTCAGCAAGGCTGCACGTGGTGAGCGTCAGGCTAATTCCATTTGGCCATGGAGTGGGGGCTACCGCCCAAGCATGCATACTCTGCAGCAGCAGTTCCCGCAAATAAAGACAGGAGCCGTGATTTCTGCAGTTGACCTGATACAAGGTATTGGGCGTTATGCCGGATTACGCGTAATAAAAGTTGAGGGCGCTACAGGACTTGCCAATACAAACTACGAAGGCAAGGCCAAGGCTGCCATTGAAGCACTGCAAAGCGACGACTTCGTCTTCGTTCATGTTGAGGCGACTGACGAGGCAGGCCATGACGGAGACTTGGAACTTAAACTTCATGCTATTGACTATCTTGACAAGCGCCTCATCTGTCCTATACTTGAGGCTGTTAACAAGATGAGCGAGCCAGTGTGCGTAGCCGTTTTGCCCGACCATCCCACACCTGTAGAGATGCGCATACACGTTAATGAGCCTGTTCCGTTTGCCATCTGGCACCGTAACATTGCAGCCGACAGTGTTCGCCACTACGATGAAATATCGTGTGTTGAGGGAAGTTACGGCCTGCTCAGACTAAACGAGTTTATGGAGGCCTTCATGGCTGAAAAATAATAAGCAATAAGAACAGAAACTGAAAACAATATATTCTGATGAAATATTATAGCACAAACGGTAAAGCACCGATGGCCTCACTTGAGAAGGCTGTCGTTAAGGGATTGGCAGAAGACAGAGGACTCTATATGCCAGAGGAAATATACAAGTTGCCAAAGGCATTCTTCGACAATATTGCCAGCATGAGTTTTCAGGACATAGCCTACAATGTTGCCAGCAATTTCTTTGGTGACGATGTAGACCTTGATGCGCTTCAGGATATTGTGTTCGACACGCTGCAGTTCGACTGCCCGGTCGTTGAGGTAGAGAAAAACATATATTCCCTCGAACTTTTCCATGGTCCTACGCTTGCATTCAAGGATGTCGGTGCCCGCTTTATGGCTCGCTTGTTGCAGTATTTCATCAATAGTTCTGGAAAATCCGGCGATACGGTGAATGTCCTGGTGGCCACAAGTGGCGATACAGGCTCTGCCGTTGCCAATGGATTTCTCGGTGTAGACGGCATACATGTCTATGTGCTCTATCCAAAGGGAAAGGTGAGCCCTATACAGGAGTGTCAGTTTACTACGCTTGGCAAGAATATCACTGCAGTCGAGGTTGATGGCGTTTTCGACGATTGTCAGCGACTGGTAAAGTCGGCTTTTATGGACGATGAATTGAACGTCAAGATGCGTCTTACTTCTGCCAACTCAATTAACGTGGCACGTTTCCTTCCTCAGGCTTTCTACTATTTCAACGCCTATGCACGCATCAAATCTCTTACTCCTCACCTCTTAACCCTCGCCCCTGAAATTGTGATGTGTGTGCCTTCTGGTAATTTCGGCAATATCTGTTCTGCGCTGTTCGGTCATCAAATGGGACTGCCCATTAGCCGTTTTATTGCTGCCAACAATGCCAACGACGTATTCTTCAATTATCTGAAAACGGGAATTTACGAGCCTAAGGCCAGTGTACAGACATTGGCAAATGCAATGGACGTCGGCGATCCTTCAAATTTCGCCAGAATAATAAACCTGTATTCTCAGAATGGTGCTCTGTCGCCTGAGGAGACACATGCTGCAATAACATCGCTCATCTCCGGCGCAACATATTCTGACGAGCAGATAGCCCAGACCATGCGTCAATGCTATAAGGACACCGGTTACGTTCTTGACCCACATGGTGCGTGTGGATATCGTGCGCTGAAAGAGCAGTTGAGGGAAGGAGAGATTGGCGTGTTCTGTGAGACTGCTCACCCAGCAAAGTTCAAGGAGAAAGTGGATGCTATTCTCGGTGCCGACGTTGCCATACCAGACAGGCTGGCTGCATTCATGCGTGGCGAGAAACAGAGCGTAGCCCTGTCCTGCGAGTTTGCCGATTTCAAGAGTTTCCTGCTCAGTCGCTGATTTCCATTGATTTCTGCTATCTGACAGTAATATGAAAACAGCCCTGCTTCACTTCGTATTTGACGAAGCAGCGTTGCTGTTGGCGTTTGTCGCGCAACACTTCTGACAATACCCATTTCAGAGTATCGTTGCGTACGGGCTGCGTGAGTTGATGATAGCGGTTATAGCAGATATCAAAGGTAGTGCCATACAGGTGACAACTTTGTTCAGTGGCATTACCATTATGACGCCGCAATTTGTTTACGTCGTCGCGTGAGCGCAGCACACTTGTCACTATCAGTTGATTGAGCGGTACTCCTTTGACATACAGGCTGTCAAAGAAACTTTGACCTATGTCGTCAAGCAGCAGCGCTGCGCGTGGTACAAGATATGGTATAGACTGATGCAGCGGATCAACGTGGTAGTAAGGACTGCTGCCAATGTAAACCAACTCCTTCTTGCGCCGTTCGGCATCTTTTCTGTTCTGAACGGGACTCACTCCCCATCTTTCTGCTGCAACAATCTGCACTTCCTGTTTATCGGGAAAAGCATCCTGATAACTATGCACCCCGCGAATGCGGTGATATTTGTTCTTTGATATGTTTGTAGAGTGGGGGAGTGGCTCTTCCGAATTATCCGTGTTGACAGTCTGCTGCAACATTATTGCTGTATTGTTCGTTGCTGTTGGCGATACTGACGGAAACAGCAGACGCACTATGGCCAGCACACCGACAATGATGGCAAAATAGAGTTGAAACTGTTTTTTTGATATGTTCATCCTTGTTGCAACATGCGAAAAGCGAGTGCAAAATTACGATATTTTCTATCCATACGCATGGTGCAGGAGAACAAAGAGTATTAAATATCCTTAATTCTGCCATTTATCGAAAGCACTTATAAAATAATTCCACTATCTTTGTTAACCGTAAGAAACCGGCTTGTTGTAATGAGGATAAAACTTCTCGCCCTTTTACTCTTATTGCTTGTCGTAGGCGATGCTTCTGGTCAGCGCCGTAGAGCGCGTTCCAAGACATCTTCTCCTACGGAGGCAGAGGCCATGATTAGCCGTATGCGTATGTTGACGCAGCGGGTTATGTTTGTCGACAGCATCGTGGTAAGCAAAGAAGATTTTCTCAAGCATTATAATCTTAGTCCAGAGGCAGGCAGCATCGGGACGTACGGTGATTTCTTCCGTGCAAAGCGTCAGCCCAACGGCTATGTGTTTCAGACGGCAATCGGCAACCAGCGCTATTTCTCGCAGGAGGACAACGACGGCACTATCAGCCTTTACTATAGTGAGATAGAGCCTACTCGCAATAAGTGGACGCGCTCCAAGCATCTCAACGGCATCAACAGCCATCAGGAGTTTACGCAGATCAACTATCCGTTTATGATGGGCGATGGGCAAACACTGTATTTTGCGGCAAAGGGCAAGGGCAGCATTGGCGGCTATGACATTTTTGTTACCACGTACGATGCAGAGAGCAACCGCTTCCTACAGCCTGAAAATATAGGAATGCCCTTCAATTCGGAAGCCAACGATTATATGTACGTTGTCGACGAATACGACAGTTTGGGCTGGTTTGCTACAGACCGCAATCAGGAAGAAGGAATGGTCTGTGTGTATACATTTGTCCCCACAGATACTCGACAGATTTATTCTACTGACGAATACACGACGGAAGAGATTGCTGCATTCTCTCGTATTGCTGATATCGCCGAGACCTGGGATAACCGCCGTGAACTTGACGCTGCCTTTGCTCGCATGCGACTTGCTGCCCTGCGCAAGAACAAGAAAGAAACGGGACGTGAGTTCACATTTGTCATCAATGACGACATCGACTATCACCATCTCTCCGACTTCAAGGCGCGTGGCAACCGCGAGTACTATCGCCGGCTTATTGTGATGCGTGCTCGCTACGAGTCGCTTTGCAGGGCGATGGAGCGTGCTCGCGACTACTACATTACAGCCCCTGCCGACGAAATAGACGATCTGCGCGAAGAACTCCTTGCCTGCGAGAAGCAGCAACACCAGCAGTACATGGAAATCCATGATATGGAGAAGAAGATAAGAAACGCCGAAAACCTCTATCTTGTCTCAAAGAAATAAATCTCTCACTTTTTCACCATTCACTCTTACCTTTCCCCTTTTTTTCTTATGACAAAGAAATATTTTCCAGAGTCCGAACTCATTATCAACAACGACGGTTCGTGTTTCCACTTGCATCTCAAACAGGAGTTTCTTGCCGATAAAGTAATCCTTGTTGGCGACCCTGCCCGTGTTAATACAGTTGCAGCGCATTTTGACAGTATTGAGCATGAGGTAAGCAGCCGCGAGTTTCACACCATCACTGGCATTTATAATGGTAAACGCATAACCTGTCAGTCGCACGGTATCGGCTGTGATAACATTGATATCGTGGTCAACGAACTCGACACTCTAGCAAATGTCGACTACACTACTCGCACCGAGCGCGACGAACACCGTACGCTGACAATGGTGCGTATCGGTACATGTGGCGGCTTGCAGCCGTTCACTCCCACAGGATGTTTTGTCGCTTCTGTCAAGAGCATCGGTTTCGACGGCCTTCTTAACTACTATGCTGGCCGCAACAGCGTCTGTGACCTGCAACTGGAGGCTGCTTTCAAACAGCACATGCAGTGGGACGCCATAAAAGGCTCGCCCTACGTGGCTGTCGCCGACAAAGAACTCATTGACCAGGTTGCCCGGGACGACATGGTGCGCGGCTATACCGTAGCATGCGGCGGATTCTATGGTCCGCAGGGGCGCCAACTACGCGCCGACATTGCCGACCCGGAGCAGAACCAGAAAATAGAGTCGTTCGAATATGATGGTATGAAAATCTGCAATTTCGAGATGGAGTCGTCGGCCCTTGCTGGCCTTGCCTCTCTTCTTGGCCACCGTGCCATGACCTGCTGTATGGTCATTGCCAACCGCTATGCCCGGAAAATGAACACTGAGTATAAAAACTCTATTGACACACTTATAGAGAAAGTTCTCGACCGAATTTAAGCCACTTGGCAACAGGAAGAAACTTTATGATATCATTTGAAAGCGACTACAATAATGGTGCGCATCCAGAAGTGTTTTATTCTATGGATAATTGATTTATATGTACGGTGCCTATTATGAACAGGTGAAGAGCAGACACAGAATGATGACAGCCGCTACTGCAATGCCGCCCCATTTTGCGATATTCCTGTTGCGGGCAGCCTGATGTATTGCCTCAGCCTCTGCTTTATATTTGTTGAATTCTTCCTCAGTCTTCCTTATCTGTTCCATGTCTCTCTGATACTGAGCCTCCTGCTCGTCAGCCTCAGCCAGAATTTCTTCTGCTGTACGCTGCGGTGTGCTTGCCATTCTTTCGCGCACCAGTGCCAGTGCTTTGTCGTAGTCACCATTGCACTCGTCGACAGCATTCTTCACCAATATCAGGTCGGCACCGGTCTCCTCCTTGATATTCTTCACCACAAGCAATTTGTTCACCCCTGTTGATGGCTCTTCTGCGGCTGCAGTCTCTTCGGTGTCAGGCGTTGTCACAAGAGGCGTAGAGCCATCGAGTATCGTACCACAATCTCTGCACAGGTCGTCACCTTCTGCAATTTCAGCACCACATTGCGGGCATCTTCTCTTCTCTTCCATAGTCTTAGGTTTTAATGTTCAAGATGTTTGTTCTCGCTGTCACGCTTGTCGTAAGTCAAGCATCTGACTCCACAAAGATAGACAATATAGCGTAATGTTGTCAATCTTAAATAGTTACTTTTTGTTAATTGTCGAAAAAAACAATGCTGCTGATACTATAAAACAGCAGAAAAGCCTTGTCCTCTGACTGCTAATTAGTAATTTTGCACGTGAAATGACACCGAGCAATACTCTTATTTCTACCGATACCATATGTGCTCTCTCCACTGCCCACGGTGGTGCGTTGGGCATTGTCAGGGTGTCTGGCACTGGTGCTTTTGAGGCTGTTAGTCGCATCTGTTCCGTGCGCTGCGGAGAGGCCGATGCCAACAGCATCCACTATACTCGTATCGTCGATGACGAAGGCAGCATTGTTGACGAGGCTATGGTAAGCATCTTTCGTGCGCCTCACAGTTACACAGGTGAGGACTCCGTGGAAATTTCATGTCACGGTTCGCTCTATATATTAAATAAGGTGTTGGAACTGCTATTGCAGCATGGCTGCAGGATGGCACTTCCTGGAGAATTCACACAGCGTGCCTACCTTAATGGCAAGATGGACCTCTCGCAAGCAGAGGCTGTCGCCGACCTCATTGCCTCTACCAACCGCACCACTCATCAGATGGCAATCTCCCAACTACGTGGAGGCATTTCTACAGAACTGTCTAAACTGCGTGACCACCTGCTGCACCTTACTTCCTTGCTTGAACTCGAACTTGACTTCTCCGACCACGAAGACCTAGAGTTTGCCGACCGTACAGAATTATTGCAACTTGCTCTGACCATAGAGACTCACATATCGCATCTTGCAGAGACATTCGAAACGGGCAATGCACTTAAGAACGGCATACCTGTAGCCATTGTCGGTGCTCCCAACGTGGGAAAGTCTACGCTTCTCAATGCTCTGCTCGGTGAAGAACGCGCTATCGTCTCTGACATCCAAGGCACTACCCGCGATGCTATCGAAGACACCATCAATCTCGGTGGTGTTACCTTCCGCTTTATTGATACTGCAGGCATACGCCATACTTCCGATGCCATTGAGCAGATGGGCATCGAGCGCACTTATCAGGCAATAGAGAAAGCCCGTATCGTTCTCTGGCTAATCGACAAGACGCCAGCCAGTGAGGAACAGCAGGAAATGGCAGGTCTCACCAAAGGCAAATCCCTCATCGTTGTTAGTAATAAATCAGACCAAGGTATCGTAGTTGCCAATTCTTCACTCTCCGTACTTCACACTTCTTTTTTGGAAATTTCCGCCAAGTACGGCGTTGGGATAGATGCCCTTAAGCAGCAACTCATCACGGCAGCTCCTACATTCTCCTACACCGATGTCGTGGTCACCAACGCCCGCCACTATGATGCTCTCCAGCGTGCGTACACCTGTCTCCAACACGTCATTGACGGTCTCTACAACGAGTTAAGCGGTGACTTGCTCGCAGAAGATCTCCGCCAGACGCTTGACATCCTTGCCGAAATCACCGGTGGCCAAATCACTCCCCAAGAAACCCTCAACAATATCTTTAGTCATTTCTGCGTGGGAAAGTAATTCGCAATTACCAATGCACACCATTTATCACTAATCATCACATAAGGCACTCTAAATGAGTGCTTTATTTATTT
>CALFIY010000092.1 GCA_937877595.1 uncultured Prevotella sp. | reverse complement strand
TGGTGTATGGCGTGAGCACCACGGAGCACGACATGTTGAAGCAGTGCAGGTCGCGCGAGAGCGATGCCGTGGTCATCGATATCTGCTTGTTCTCGAAGTCGTAGCCGCTGGAGAATGATATGTTCCACCCGTCGGAGATACGCAGATTGCCACTGAGGTTGAGGTTCTGCGTCAGTTTGTAAGGATAGCGCATTGTGCGATAATTGAAATCGCCCGACGTATTCTCGCGCACCGTGACACCATATCCCAAACTCAGCGACCACGGCATGCTGAAGAGCATGTACCCGTCTTCGTCGGTCTCTGCCTTGTCGGCAGCCTTGCGGCGCGCTCCGTGCTTGCCTTTCTCCATGTCGGTGTCAAGGTTTGTCTCCACGCCAGAGTCGTACTCTTCGTCGTCATATTCGTCGTCGCTGTCGCGCTGGTTGCGGCGGTCGCGACTGCTGCTCTTCTTGGGACGCTCGCCACGCAGCCATTTTATGAAGTCGCCCACCTTGCGGTCGTCGAGAGTGTACGACAGGTTTTGCGACATGCCCTGGAAACGGCCGAAACGTCCTTTGCTATATTCCGTGTGCGTACCGATATAGGGGCGTGCTCCTACGGAATCGGCCTCGTAGGCATAGGTGGCAAAGACGGCATTCATGTTGAATGTGTAGCGCTTCGACAGTTTCAGTCGCAGCCTCATTGAGAGATCGCTCCACGGCCTTGTCTCTGCTGCCATGTTGTATGACATAGATGCACCCAGTTCGTCGATTATGCTAATCTTGCGGAAGCCCGACGTATCACGGTCGCTGCGTATCTTCATTTCCACGTTGTTCGAGATATCCATCGAGATACTTCCCGTCTTACCCTTGCCGGGAACGCCATAGAGCGCGCCGCTATACGGCGAATACTCTACGACGGAGACATTGCCGTTGGCATCTGTCTTCTGGTATGTCTGATAGTAGCCATATCGCGACGCACTGAAGTCAGGAGCGTAACTGAAACTCACCGACGGCGTGAAGACGTGGCGCACAGCCTGTATCTTGTCGCCAAGTATCTTGCGGTTGGGAACATAGAAGCCGTAGAGTTTCGTGGAAGCCGAGAGAGAGAAGTTCCAGTTGTATACATTATAGAAACCCTGCAGCGTGTCGATCACCTCACGCTGGTTCTCCTCGTCCCAGGAGCGCTGCTGCTTGGTGGTATACATCCGGTCGATGAAATTGAGCGACGGATTGACGTTAAGATAGCCGAAGAGTGTGAAATTACCCGAGATGGGAATGTTATGCTGCATACCGTTGCGCCAGTCGCGCGACAGACTGGAGTGCATCAGTTTATCCTCCTTGGTAGTGATGGAGTTGCTCAGATGACCGGTGTAACTCATCGAGATTTTCTCGTACCAGCGCTCGTTGCCTGCGGCATGCTTGCGCTTAAACGGGTAGAAGCGCGAGATACTGATGTTCAGGTCGGGCAAGGTGAGCGCTATGGTAGAGTCGCGCATGTTCTGGTTGAGGTTGAACGTCGAACTGAGACTCATGCCGATGCTGGAGAAAGTGGTACTCCACGACACGGAAGACGTACGTGTCGACTGCGTCAGCGTCTGTGGGTTGTACATCGACGTAAGGTTGTTGCGCTCGTAACTGCTTGTGGCAAAGTTGACACTGGCTGAGAGCGACGAGTAGGGATTGGCCTTGGCGTCCTGGCGGTGGCTCCACTGTATCTTGAAACTCGTCTGCTTGGCATAGTCGGGCATGTTCTTGTCGCCTGTCACCGTGTTCTGATAACTGGCATATAAGGCTCCGTTGTACTTATAGCGCTTACGATAGTTTGTAGCAGCAGAGACGCCCCACGAGCCTTTGGTATATATCTCGCCAAGAAGTTTCAGGTCCATCTTGTCGCTGATGGCAAAGTAGTAGCCGCCGTCGCGGAGGTAGAAGCCACGGGCTGTCTCGTCGCCATACGTCGGCATGATAAATCCGCTGCTGTAACTCTTGGTGAAGGGGAAGAAACCGTAGGGCACGGCAAACGGCAGGGGAACATCGGCAACGACGAGGTATGCCGGACCGAACACGACATCCTTGCCAGGGCGCAACTTGGCTCTGGAAAGGGCAATGTAGAAGTCGGGGTGAGGGTCGTCGCAGGTGGTATAGCGGCCGTGGCGAAGGTATATCTCGCCATTGGAGCCGCGTTTCGACAGTTCGGAAGTCATGTAGCCGTCATCCTGCTGTGTATATACATCGCTGATGAGTCCCTTCTTCGTTTTGAAGTTGAAAGCCATTGTGTCGCTTTCGTAACTATCGGCACCCATTTTGAACACAGGCGTGCCAAACTTCTCTCCCAGCGTGTCGAGCGAACCCGTAGCATGCACCAGGCTTGAGTCGAGGTGCATGTAAATTTGGTCGCTGACGAGATCCATGTCCTGATAGGTCACGTGCGATTTGCCATAAAGGTGGGCCAGCCCGGTGGCAGCCTCGTAGGTCATGGAGTCTTCAGCCTCGTAGGTGACGGGAGCGTCGATGCCGTTCTTCCGCTGGCGGTTGATGGAGTCGGCATGCAGCGAGTCGTCGATAGCCTTATTGTGCTGCCATATGGCAAGTTGCAGCGAGTCGGTGGGCACGCTGTCGGCGGAAGTGATTGCTGTGGTATCGGGAATTGGGGCGGCAGTGGGAGCAGTGTCAAAGGTGCTGTCGGCCAGCGAGACGTCGGTGGTGTCGCTGGTCTCTGCCTCTATGTCGAAAACGGCTGCAAACGGCATGCGAGGTATGTCCGCCATGACAAACAATATAGCGAACAGCATGATGACGATGAGTGTTTTTCTCCTCACAGCGCGCAAAGGTATAAAAAAATTTACGTAACGTCCTGTTTATGACTCAGAGTTTAACGTAATTTAGTCATGTAGCAATTTCCCGTACAGCGCGACATATTTCTGTGCCACGCTGACGTAGTGGTGATGGCGCATTATGTAGTCTATGCTCTGCTGCTTCTTTTCCGCCACCTGTTGCGGCTGGGCCACAAGCAGTGTCAGCGCCTGCAGCACACTGTCGTAACTTGGCTCTACGTTGACTATCGGACGAAGTTCCGTCTCGCCGAGAATTTCATAGTTTTCCGGCTCGCCTCCACCCACTACAACCACTCCTTTCGACATTGCCATGAGAGCGTTCATGGCTGGCGTGTAACTGTACA
The DNA here is from genome assembly GCA_937877595.1 of uncultured Prevotella sp. Classification (GTDB taxonomy): domain Bacteria; phylum Bacteroidota; class Bacteroidia; order Bacteroidales; family Bacteroidaceae; genus Prevotella. Next base: position 13,313 of record CALFIY010000092.1, on the reverse strand, counting down.
ACTGGTCGAGCAGTACGTCGCTGTCGGCCACCATTTTCCGATAGTCGTCGAAGGGAACTCCTTCCACTGTCTGCAATTCCACTGTGTCAGGATGCTGCCGCGCTACGGCCTGTGCCGCACGCAGCATGACGTCAGTGCCTTTGTATTCACTGCGCCCACGACTGATACCGACAAAAATGCGCAACGGGGAATGAACTTGAGGAGCGACGGTCAAGTCCGGCTTGATTGGAAATGGAATAAACTGAGTCTTCTGAGGGAAGTTGGCTTCGTAGCAAACCTGATACTCGTAGAGCCCGGTCACTATGGCGTCGCTGTCGGCGGCTATCATGCGGTTCAGACGTTCTTTGGCGGTGCCCAGCCAGTCGCGCTGCTCCTTCAGCGCAGCCTCGTCGGTGCGCAGTTGCGTACCAAAATTGAAGTCGCTGTAGCGCAGCGGCATCCGATGCGTGCACTCGCTCACCCAGTAGTAGTCCATGCCGAAGGCACCAAGCACCACCACTCTGTTGTGGCGCCGCAGATATCTATAGAACCTGAACAGTCTCTCTGCACGCAGTTCAAAAAACATCGGATTGATGAGTTGCACCACGTCGTAGCCACGCAGTCGGGGCAGAAGCCTGTAGAGCCTCAGCAGCAGGCGCATTCCGCCAAGCCGCCCGTCGTGTCGTGCCACGTCGATGTCGCGCGGATAGTTTTTCCAGAAGTCGCCATTGGAGACAACGGTCACGCTGTGGCCGAGATAGCGCAGTCCGGCGGCAAGAGTATTGTGGACGTTGCTGTATTCACCCAGTAGGAGTATCTTCATCGTTCTCTTTTCATCAGCGGAAGAGCGCCGAGCAGCACGGTGCGCCCCACAGGATTGTTTATCAGTTGACGGAAACGCTTGTACTTCTGCGTGTATCCCTGTGCAGGCAACGGGAAAAGTCCCACGCCCCTCAGTTCGTTGAGCCTTTCGTTCAGCACGCGGCGCGAGCGTGTCAGCACGATAGTGTTGTAGATGTAGTCCATCGTCAGTTGGGCCACGCGGCGCTGCAGCGCATGTCTCTCCATGAGCGGAAGAGTGGCTGAAAGAGTGTTGAGCCGCATTATCACGCCCCGCGTGTCGTCGAGGCGGCGGCGATGGTGTTCCTCGCTGCGCCGGTGAGTTGCCGACTCGCTGTGCTGCCGATAGTAATATGCCTGCACACTGCTGACATATATCGTCTCGGCGCGCAGCAGCAGTTGCGGAGTGAACTCTTCGTCCTCACCGTAGTTTACGCCTGGCGTAAACACCAGATTGCCCAGTATAGACCTGCGGAAGAGATAGCAACAGGCCGCACCGCGAATGTTGCTGCTGTTCATATATCCTGTTCCGCTGTTTTTCACGGGCGGCGGAGGAGTGGTGGCTTCGGCGGACGCACTTGTGGTGAAGTCGAAAACAACCATATCTGTATCGGCGTTGTGTCGCATTATGTCCAGACAGTGTTCGTAGGATACCGAAAGCAGTTTGTCGTCGCCGTCGACGATCTGCACATATTGTCCTCGCGCCATGCGCAGTGCGGTATTGCGCGCCACACTGACCCCGCTGTTCTTCTGACGGACATACAGCACGCTGTCGCCATAGCACATAAGTTGCGGCATAGGACTTTCGGCAGAGCCGTCGTCGACAATAATTATCTCGCGCTCATAACTGCGCAGCGACAGGGCAAGGATGCTCTCTACACATTCCTTGAGCATCTGCACTGGCTGTTCGTGGTACGTCAGCAGGAAACTTACGAGCGTACGGGGCGTGTCAGCCGATGTATCAGTTTGTTTATTCTGCATAGTGTCTTAAGTCCTAACATGTTCAGCATTATCGCCTTGCAGCGCTGCACGCCACGCATGCCGCCAGCGTTGACATGGCGGCACGGCAGCGTGAGGCCGGCGCCCGTCTGCTCCCACACATCCATCTGAATGTTGAGCAGATGCATGTAGTAGTCGTCATCGACGGGCATGCCGCTGGCGAGATGGGCGTCAAGCAGTTGGCGCAGACCCTCGCCTCCGGCGGTGGCAGTGATGCCGAGCGGATTATCTGTGTAGTTGTAGCCCCCAAGCGACGTAGTGGCAATGCTTCCTGCACGGCGCAGCAACGCCGGCAGCGCATAGACATCCTCGAAAAGCCGTCCCACGGGAAATGTCTCGCCATGGAAGAGGCTTCGGCGGTATATTTTGTTCCATGCATAGCAGTGCGCATAGGCTCTGCCCTGCAGCCAGTAGTCGTCGGCAGAGTGATAGACACAGTCGGCAAGCAACAGGCGTCCGTTGACGGAGTATTCCAGAATGTCATGCTGCCTCTGCGCCATAAGCACGCCGTATATGCCCGGGTCAAGATAGTCGTCGCTGTCGACAAAGGTGACGTAGTCGGCAGTGCTGGCAGCAATGCCGGCATTGCGCGCATCGCTGAGGCCGCCGTTCACCTTATGTATTACATGCACGCGCGCGTCACGGCGCGCCCATTCGTCGCACATCTGCGGACAACGGTCTGGCGAGCCGTCGTCAACGAGTATTACCTCCATGTCGTCGCCGCAGTCCTGAGCCAGCACGCTCCCGACGCATCTGTCGAGCGTGTCTTCAACACGGTAAACAGGGATGACAACTGCGAGTTTCATGGTGACAAAGGTACGATTAAGCGAGAGAAACGCCAAATTTATTTTGGCATTTCCGAGCGAGAGTACCTTAGGCGCAGAAAAGCGAAGCCAGAGGTACGATTAAAAGTAGTGAAACGTAATAAACAGCAGTTTTTTTCGTTCTCTATAAAAGAGATGGAAACACAGCGTCCGCAGTCGGCCTACCGGCAGATAATAAAATACACCAGCATGTTTGGCAGCGTTCAGGTGCTTAACATACTGGCAGGACTGGTGCGCAACAAGGTGGCTGCCGTGCTGCTCGGACCGGCAGGCGTCGGACTGGCTTCGCTGATGCTCACATGGCAGGGACTGGCGAGCCAGGCCACAAACTTCGGCATCCACTTCGGTTCCATTCCACGCCTGTCGCAACTCCACGAGAGCGGCAACAGCGAGGCCCTCGTCCACGAGATTGGCGTGATGCGTGCATGGAGCGTCGTGGCAGCACTGCTGGGAGCACTGCTGTGCGTACTGGCCGGCCCCTTGGCATGCCACGCGGTATTCCACAGTGCAGAACATGCCACCTGGTTTGCATGGATGGCACCGGCAGTGGCTGCACTGGCCCTCACAGGCAGCGAGACGTCCATCCTGAAAGCCACGCGCCAACTGGGAGCACTCGCACGGGTGCAGGCCATTGGTGCTGTGGGATGCACGGCAGTGGCGGTGGTTTTCTACTACCTGATGGGTATACAGGGCATAGTGCCCGTGATTGTGGCGAGCGCATTGCTGATGCTGCTGCTCACTGCCCGCTCATCGCTCCGCTGCTATCCCATCGGGAAAATGCGCAGTGCGGCAATACTGAAAGAAGGTGGAGGTATGTTGCGCCTTGGCGTGGTCTTCGTGATAGGCGGCATCGTCGGCCAGGTGGCAGAATTCTTCGTGCGCACGTTTCTCACCAACAACGGCGGCCTCAGCGACGTCGGTCTTTACAGCGCAGCCTACACGCTGACGATATCCTATGCCGCCATCGTCTTTGCCTCGGTCGACAGCGACTACTATCCGCGAATTTCTGCGTGCAACGAGGCTCGCAGCATGTCGTCTGTTGCCAACCAGCAGGCCGAAGTGCTACTGATGCTTGCCTCACCGCTCGCCTCACTGCTCATGCTGGCTCTGCCTTGGCTGCTGCCACTGCTCTATAGCGGCGAGTTTCTCTCCGTGATAGCCGTTGCGCAGACGGCAGCGCTTGCTATCTACATGAAGGCGGTGTCGCTGCCCGTAAGTTACATGCCATTGGCGCGCCACGACTCGACAGCCTATCTCGTCATAGAGACAGGCTACTGGGCCTACTTCACTGTTTTCGTCGTTACAGGCTACCGCCTCTGGGGTCTTGAAGGCATGGGCGTCGCCCTCGTTGCTGCCCACGTGGTGGAATGGTGCGCAGGTACCTGTTGGGCCGTTTTCCGCTACGGCTACCGCCCCTCCCCCCGCCTGCTCTTGCTTCTGCTCCTACAGGGCAGCATCGGTACGGCACTATGCTACGCCACCCAACATCTCAGCGGCGTTGCCTACTGGGTGTCGGGTGGTCTGTTGCTGATGCTGAGCGTCGCTTTGTCGCTCAGGGCTTTCTTAAAAAACAGATAGCAAGGCTTCTGAAGCAGTTAATGCCTTCAGAAGCGGAAATCAAGTTCTACGTCTACAAGATTATAGTCGTGGTGAGACGACTGAACTATCGTGCGGTCGTTTACACGTGCATACTCTATGTTGAGTTGCAGGTTTTTGTGGAGCAGATAGTCGGCGCCAACCTCGTAGAAGGTTTTGCTCGTTTCCCACTCCTTGCGGTCGCGATAGAGGTCGTAGCGCGCCTTGACGTGCATCTTGTTCTTTATAACAGGAGCAATGCACAGGGCATAGTAGCCGTCGGCCTTGTCGCCAGCGGCAAGGCTTGAGCCGAAGCCCTGCGAGTGAATATATTCCGTGCGGAACGTCCAGTCGTCCTTGGCATATTCGGCAGAGATGGCGTAGCGGTTTTTGGGAACACTGACCTGCTCTGTGATAGTTATCGGAGTGCTTCCGCCGATTAGCGTCTCTGTATAAGTGATAACACGGCTTCCTGTCCAGCCGAAAGCACCAATTCGCAATCCCTCGACGGGCATAACCCAAAAGCCACCAATCAGATCCTTGCGGTTATCGGCGTCTTTCTTGTTGATTCCTTCGCCATTGAAGACACCCGCCTGGTAGTGGAGCAACGGGCGGCCTGCTGACGTCTTGACGAGATCGCCCTGCAGTTGCACGCCAATGTCACGGCCGTTGGAGGCCTGCTCACCTGTGCGGTCGGAAAAGCCTGCAAGTTTCGACACGTTCTGCGAATAGGACATAAATCCCTGCGTTATAGGATGCATTGGGTTCTCAAAGGTAAACGGGCGCTTGAATTGGCCTGCCTTTACCATCAGGAACTTGTATTTCTGCCACTCTGCAAAAAGGTCGACAATGCGCGGCGAGGAGCCGAGAGTGCTTGTATTGCCGTTGATCTGCATCTGAGCCTTCCAGTAGAAGTCGTTGGCAATGCGTCCCTCCAACGACAGGCGGACCAGTCGAAGCGTGAAGGAATTTTCGTGGTTCTTGACGGCAATGGGATTGCCGATGAGATTGGTGCCGTTGCCGTATTTGTCGTCGGCCTGATACTGCACCATACCATAGCCGCTGAACTTGACATTTCTAACCCATGCAGGGAGTTCGAGCGACACGGTTTTCTTTGTCTCCTGTGCGCTGGCAGTCAGCGCAAGGCTCAGGAGAAGAGCGGAAAATAAAAATAGTTTCTTCATAGTGATGTTTGATTTTATCGTCGGATGAGTAGCACGACATTCTCCACATGTGGCGTATGGGGAAACATGTCTACGGGCTGTATCTTCTCTATGAGGTAGTCGTCGGCCATTGCCTGCAAGTCGCGCGCCTGCGTGGCTGGATTGCACGAGACGTAGACGATGCGCTGCGGCGCCGTGCGCAACAGCGTGCGCACCACATCGGGATGCATGCCGGCACGCGGCGGGTCGGTAATGACCACGTCGGGGCGCCCATGACGGTCTACGAAATCGTCGGTAAGTATGTCTTTCATGTCGCCGGCGTAGAACAGGGTGTTGTCAATGCCGTTGAGACGGGCATTGGTCTTGGCGTCGCTGATAGCCTCCTCTACGTATTCGATGCCAACCACCTGACGGGCCTGGCGAGCCACGAAACAGGCAATGGTGCCCGTTCCGGTGTAGAGGTCGTAGACGAGTTCGCTGCCTGTAAGCCCTGCCAGATTTCTTACAACCGAGTAGAGGCGATAGGCCTGCCGGGTGTTGGTCTGATAGAACGACTTGGGACCGACCTTGAAGCGCAGGTCTTCCATGGTCTCTGTGATATGATCCTTGCCGTGGAAGAGTCTGATTTCCTGGTCGCCAATGGTGTCGTTGCACTTCTGATTGTCGACATACATGAGCGACGTGATCTGCGGGAAATGGTCTACCAGATGCTGCAGCAAAGCATTGACCATTGACCATTGCCCATTGACCGTTGACCGTTGACCGTTGACCTCTGCTTCCGAAGGCTGATGGTCAATGTGTACCTGCAATATCACCATCCACTCGCCTGTGTTGGAACAGCGTATGATGACGTCGCGCAGCAGACCGACCTGCCGGCGCAGGTCGAAGAAGGTGAGGCCGTGCTCAACAGCGTAGTCGCGGATGCTGTTGCGTATCTCGTTGTGCAGGGGAGCCATGAGGTGACACGTGTCGATGGGCAGGATTTTGTCAAAGGCGCCGGTGATGTGGAAACCAATGGCCGGCTGACTCTTCATGCCCTGTTCGCCGCTCTCAATCTGCTCACGGGTGAGATAGCGCTTGTCGGCACATCCGAAATCGAGTTTGTTGCGATATTCACGGGTCTTCTCACTGCCCAGTACAGGCTGTATTTCGGGCAGTTGCAGATGACCTATGCGCGTCAGTTGGTCGCTGACCTGCTGCTGCTTCATTCGCAGTTGGGCCTCGTAGGTGATATGCTGCCACTTGCAGCCTCCGCATACTCCGTAGTGGGCACAGAAGGGCTGTGCGCGCTGTTCACTTCGCTCGTAGTACTTCACTGCCTCGGCCTCGGCGAAGGAATGTTTCTTGCGCCGCACCTGCAGGTCGCACACGTCGCCTGGTGCCGTCCACGGAACGAAGACTACCATTCCGTCGTCGAGCCGGGCCAGAGCCTTTCCCTCCGCTGCGTAGTCGGTTATCGTCACCCGCTCAAGCAGGGGCAGTGGTTTCTTTTTTCTCGCCATCAGTGGGGATTGTATTGCTTAATATATCAGCGATGTTATGGCATATGCCACCAGCGTAGACACCGTGACACAGATGAGTCCTGGCATCATAAACGAGTGGTTAAGCAGATACTTGCCAATAACAGTGGTGCCGGACCGGTCGAAATTGACGGTGGCGATGTCGGATGGATAGTTGGGGATGAAGAAATAGCCATAGACACTTGGCAGAACGCCCAGCAGCACCGGCCCGGCAATGCCGAGTTGATAGGCAAGCGGCAGCATGGCCACCACAACGGCTCCCTGCGAATTGATAAGCACCGAAACGAGGAAGAAAACCAGTGCTATCGACCACGGATACTCCTTTACGATGTCTTCGAGCATCATCTGGATTTCTGTCATGTAGTTGGAGAAGTAGGTATCGGCCATCCAAGCAATGCCATAAATGGCAACAACGGCCACCATACCGCTCTGCCAGACAGGACCGGCCACAGCCTTCTTGGGTTCTGCCTTGCAGAAAAGTATCATTAGCGCCGCAGCACTTATCATCACTATCTGTATCACGATGTTCATCTTCAGAGCCTTGCCGTCCCATACGGGCAGCAGGTCTGGGAATATGGCAAACATCACTATCACTGCCAGCGCTGCCAGAAAGACGAAGACGGCATTCTTTGCCGACTGCGGTATCTCCTTGTCGAGCGTTGTGGCAGAATTGCCGTAGATGTAACTGTACTGCTCGGGGTCGTTCAGTTTTGCCTGAAACACAGGGTCTTTGTCAAGGTCAAGTCCGCGGTGATAACTGGCTGCGGCAGCGGCCATCAAACCACACAGGCAGGCCGGTATTGACACCATGAGCACACGGGGTATAGTGACGTCGAAACCATTGGCATTGGAGATGGTGACAAAGGCTACCACAGCGGCGGCTATTGGCGAACAGGTGATGCCCACCTGAGAGGCTATCGACGCCACGCCGCACGGGCGCTCCGGGCGTATGCCTTTCTTGATGGCAATATCGCAGATGATGGGCATCAGCGTATATACCACATGGCCCGTACCGACCAGCACGGTAAGGAAAAACGTACAGAGCGGTGCCAGAAACGTTATCCAGTCGGGGTGCTTGCGCAGCAGTTTTTCTGCTATCTGTATCAGCCAGTCCATACCGCCCGATGCCTGCATGATGCCAGCGCACGTAACGGCGGCAATAATGATGTAGATAACGTCAGTGGGCGGTGTGCCTGGACGGAGGCCGAAACCGAAAACGAGCAGAGCCAGTCCGATACCCGAAATTGCTCCCAGGGCGAGCGAGCCGTAGCGCGAGCCCACCCATAACGCACCCAGCACTATGGCCAGTTGCAGAATTGCAGAAAAAGTAATCATTGTTGTGTCTTCCTTTAGTTGATTATATAGTTGATAAGTTTTTCACGTCTGTGTCATCCGCGCATCGGCTGCAAAGGTAGTCATTTTTTCCGACAAAATGCACGACAAACGAGGATTTTTCGGTGCTGGGGAAAATCAAAACAGCAGTTACGAAAATAAAAACTGTATTTTCAAAAATAAAAACAGCGCTGGCAAAAATAAAAACAGCGCTGGCAAAAATTAACACTGCTTTTACGGAAAAAAAAACAGCACTGGTTTACAACCAGTGCTGACAAAATTATTCTGAATGACGTATTAACGCATCAGATCGTGGTCTTGTCGAGAGCGCTGAGATTTTCGGATATCATCTCGTCGGTGACGGTATAGTTCTGCAAGTCGCCCTTGATAAATGCCTCGTACGACGGCATGTCGATAAGTCCGTGGCCGGAAAGATTGAAGAGGATGACCTTCTCCTCGCCTGTTGCCTTGCACTTCTCTGCCTCGCGGATGGTGGCTGCAATGGCGTGGCAACTCTCCGGAGCAGGGATGATGCCCTCGGTGCGAGCAAAGAGCATGCCTGCCTCGAAGGTTTCCAACTGCGGAATGTCAATGCCGTGCATCAATCCGTCTTTTATGAGTTGCGACACTATCATTCCGGCGCCGTGATAGCGCAGTCCACCGGCGTGGATGTTTGACGGGCGGAAATTATGGCCCAGTGTGAACATCGGAAGCAGTGGCGTGTAACCTGCCTCGTCGCCGAAATCATAGCGGAACTGGCCGCGAGTAAGTTTTGGACAACTGTCGGGTTCGGCAGCAATGAACTCAGTATTCTTGCCGCCATTCAGATTGTGACGCATGAACGGGAAGGCAATGCCGCCGAAGTTGGAACCGCCGCCAAAACAGCCGATGACAACGTCGGGGTATTCGCCAGCCATGGCCATCTGCTTTTCAGCCTCAAGACCGATGATAGTCTGATGGAGACAAACGTGATTGAGCACGGAGCCAAGCACGTACTTGCAGCCGGGAGTGGTTGTGGCCAACTCGACAGCCTCGCTGATGGCGGTGCCAAGCGAGCCGCTGTGGTTGGGGTCGCGCGTGAGGATATCCTTGCCTGCACGGGTCGACATGGAAGGCGAGCCCTCGACCACGGCGCCAAACGTGCGCATCACGCTGGAGCGATAGGGCTTTTGCTGCATCGTTATCTTAACCTGGTATACAGCGCAGTCGAGACCGTAGAGTTTGGCAGCATAACTCAGAGCCATGCCCCACTGACCAGCACCTGTCTCGGTGGTCACGTTGGTAGTGCCCTCTGTCTTGGCATAGTAACACTGCGGTATGGCAGAGTTGATCTTGTGAGAGCCAAGCGGATTGGTCGACTCGTTCTTGAAGTATATGTGTGCCGGAGTGCCAAGTGCTTCTTCCAAAGCGTAAGCACGGACCAGCGGCGTGGCGCGATAGTATTTGTACTTGTCGAGGACTTCCACGGGAATGTCTATCCAACTATGCTCCGTGTCCAACTCCTGAACGCAACACTCACGCGGGAAGATGTGGGCAAGGTCGTCGACACCAAGAGGCTGCTTTGTGGCAGGATGAATAGGCGGCAGAGGTTTGTGAGGCATGTCGGCCTGGATGTTGTACCACTGCGTGGGAATCTCGTTCTCAGCGAGGATGAATTTCTTCTGTCTTGACATAATAGTAATAAATTGTTTTGGGATTTAAAGATATCCGCTTGCAAAAATATGGAAACTTGGCCACATTCTAACAAAAAAAATCCTAAAATTTTGCACATACGTGAAGATTATTGTATCTTTGCGCGACTTACTGAAGGACAACATCTATATATTTTAATACTAAACAACTAAAATTTTATGAGCCAGAAAAGAGTTTACCTCTTCGGTAACGGAAAAGCCGAAGGTAACGCAAAAATGCGCGAGGAACTGGGTGGCAAGGGCGCAAACCTTGCCGAGATGAACCACATTGGCGTGCCCGTTCCTCCAGGTTTTACCATCACTACAGACTGTTGTAACGAATACTATCAGGTGGGCCAGGAGAAAATCATGGCACTCCTCAACGACGACGTGATGGCTGCCGTGAAACACATTGAAAACCTGATGAACTGCAAGTTCGGCGACGCTGCCAATCCACTGCTTGTCTCCGTTCGCTCAGGTGCACGCGCTTCCATGCCAGGCATGATGGATACTATCCTGAACCTTGGCCTGAACGACGAAGTGGCTGAGGGAATGGCCAAGAAGACACAGAACCCTCACTTCGTCTACGACTCATATCGCCGCTTTGTACAGATGTACGGCGACGTCGTGCTGGAGATGAAACCGGTAAACAAGACCGACATCGACCCATTTGAGGAAATCATCGAGAAGGTGAAGGAAGAGCGCGGCGTAAAACTGGACAAGGACCTGTCGGTTGACGAACTGAAAAAACTCGTCAAACTCTTCAAGGCTGCTATCAAGGAGCGCACTGGCAAAGATTTCCCAAGCGATCCTATTGAGCAACTTTGGGGCGCCATTTGCGCCGTCTTCCGCAGTTGGATGAACGAGCGCGCCATCCTTTACCGCAAGATGGAAGGCATACCCGACGAGTGGGGAACGGCAGTTAGCGTCATGGCCATGGTATTCGGCAACATGGGCGACACATCGGCTACGGGCGTTTGCTTCAGCCGCGATGCTGCCAACGGTGAAAACCTGTTCAACGGCGAATACCTCGTCAACGCACAGGGCGAGGACGTTGTGGCCGGCATACGTACGCCGCAGCAGATTACCAAGATTGGCTCTCAGCGCTGGGCTGAGCGTGCCGGAATAACCGAAGAGGAACGCGTAGCAAAATATCCTTCAATGGAAGAGGCTATGCCTGAAATTTATCAGCAACTCAACGGCATCCAGGAAAAACTGGAGGAGCACTACCGCGACATGCAGGATATGGAGTTCACTGTTCAGGAAGGCAAGCTTTGGTTCCTGCAGACCCGTAACGGTAAGCGTACGGGTACCGCAATGGTGAAGATTGCCATGGACCTGCTCCGTGAGGGCATGATCGACGAGAAGACGGCCATCATGAGATGTGAGCCGCAGAAGCTCGACGAGCTCCTCCACCCTGTATTCGACAAGGAGGCACTCAAGAAGGCTAAGGTTATCACACAGGGACTTCCTGCTTCTCCGGGTGCTGCCACAGGTCAGATTGTATTCCACGCTGATGATGCACAGGAATGGCATAAGGACGGCCACAAGGTGGTGATGGTTCGTATCGAGACTTCTCCGGAAGACCTTGCCGGTATGTCTGCCGCTGAGGGTATCCTCACCGCACGTGGTGGTATGACCTCTCACGCTGCCGTGGTTGCACGTGGTATGGGTAAGTGCTGTGTATCTGGTGCAGGTGCCATCAACGTGGACTATAAGGCAAAGACTGTGGAAATCGAAGGAGTGGTTTACAAAGAAGGTGACTACATCTCACTCAACGGTTCTACCGGTCAGGTTTACGCCGGAGAGGTGCCTACGAAGGCTGCTGAGCTTTCTGGCGACTTCAAGGCACTCATGGACCTTTGCGACAAGTACACCAAGCTGCAGGTTCGTACCAATGCCGACACACCGCACGATGCAAAGGTTGCTCGCGACTTCGGTGCCAAGGGTATCGGTCTGACACGTACGGAGCACATGTTCTTCGACGACAAGAAGATCATCTCCATGCGTAAGATGATTCTCGCTGACACACCTGAAGGACGTGAGGCTGCTCTTGCTGAGCTCCTGCCGTATCAGAAGGCTGACTTCAAGGGAATCCTCGAGGCTATGGACGGCTGTCCTGTCAACATCCGTCTGCTTGATCCGCCACTCCACGAGTTCGTACCTCACGACAAGGCCGGCCAGGAGACGATGGCTGCCGAGATGGGTGTGAGCGTGGCTGACATCAAGAAGCGCGTTGACTCTCTGGCAGAGAACAACCCGATGCTTGGTCACCGTGGATGCCGTCTTGGTATCACATTCCCTGAAATCACTGCCATGCAGACCCGCGCCATCCTCTCTGCAGCTTGCGAGCTGAAGAAGGAAGGCAAGGATCCGAAGCCTGAAATCATGGTGCCGCTCATCGGTATCCTCTATGAGTTCAAGCAGCAGAAGGAAATCATCCAGAAGACTGCCAAGGAGGTGTTCAAGGAGTATGGAGTGGAAATCGAGTTCGAGATCGGTACGATGATTGAGATTCCTCGTGCTGCCCTCACAGCCGACCGCATCGCTACTGAGGCTGAGTACTTCTCATTCGGTACGAACGACCTCACTCAGATGACATTCGGTTATTCTCGTGACGACATCGCTTCCTTCCTCCCGGTTTACCTCGAGAAGAAGATCCTCAAAGTCGATCCATTCCAGGTACTCGACCAGAACGGTGTCGGACAGCTCATCAAGATGGCTGTGGAGAAAGGCCGCTCTATCCGTCCTACTCTGCGCACCGGTATCTGCGGTGAGCACGGTGGTGAGCCTTCATCTGTCAAGTTCTGCGCAAAGGTTGGCATGAACTACGCTTCTTGCTCACCGTTCCGCGTGCCAATCGCACGCCTTGCCGCCGCCCAGGCAGCAGTTGAGGAATAAATCGCAGAATGCTGATAATTAGTTGAATACGAGACAAGTACTTGGCGAACAGGTGCTTGTCTCGCTACTTTTCTGCCGTGACACCTGCCTGTCATTGGAACAAGACGCACTGGAGCGATGTTTATTACGAAGAAATGGACGAGGCAATAGTAAAGGGGGCGATAAAAGAGTCATACCAACTCATTGCATCAAAACTTCCAAAGGCTATTCGCTCAAAGTATTTGTCTGTATTAGATTGATATAGACGTGGTAAAATGAAAATCAAGAAACGTAAAATCAAGTACGCAACTATCTTTTTCATCTGCTGGTTTGCCCTTATGGTTTTCCTCGTGGATGGAGTCTTGAAATTCCAGACATTGGTTGACTACTTTGGCTCCTACGCATTGGTGGAGGTTTCGTTGCTGCTATTGGTCATCCTACCCACATTGGCTGTTTATAAATTAACAAAAGAACAATAAATCGGAATTTGGTGTTCATACATTTTTATCGGCAAGCCGTCTGGGTCTTGGA
>CALFIY010000091.1 GCA_937877595.1 uncultured Prevotella sp. | reverse complement strand
ATTTCTTCTCTTTGGGCTTCACCTCTACAGTAGTCAGTTCAAACCATTCCAACATGTGTGTTGGCAACAAGCATTTAGCAAGTATTTCGTATTGTGGATTCATTGTGACATCTCGTTTCTTATTAAAACGAAAATATCGCAATTTTAGTGTGGATAATTACACGCGGTTATGCAGGTGACCCAGCTTTACTAATCATTTGTTCAAACTTTTATTTTGAATTTGCGCAACAAAGTTATAAATAACAGTTTGAAAAAACAAGATTTTCCTCAAAATAATGGATAAAACAACATCAAAAACAACCAAACACAGAGTCACTCACAAGGATAGTAGTAGAAAAAGGAGGGTTCACTTCACATTATCATAACTTTCTAGTTTAGTGATATTTTTCTTTGTATGTGGAGAATGGAGAATCGAATGAACTCCTAAAAATGATTCAATGCATCTCCATACTGGCAGCATTAACTCTGGAACTCAAAGAAAGCGCAGACAACCGCCATATCTCCTGTCAGGCTTTGCACGACCCCTAATATTCTATGGTTGAAGTCTGCGCTTATACGCATACTCCAATGAATATTAGGTCTTGCTCTCTTTCTCTTAGTGAGGTGCAAATTCGACAGGAGAATTGAGCAAATAAAGTCGTGTCTCTTGCGAAACACGGTGCAAAAGTAGTCATTTTTTGTTGATTATCCATCAATCTCATATAAAAAGTTATTGCTGTCCGCTAAAACTTTCTGAACGTTAATCCGCAACGCCTATTTATGGGCATTGCGGACGATAATTATTGCGCTTGTGTGTTTTAGCGGACAGTAATATAAGAAAGTATTATTTTAGAGTGGGGTTCTTTTCGCTGTCCAACTTACGCCAGTTGACCGAAAAGAACTCCACTTTCTTTTCCTTTATTTCGCGGCCATGGACATTTGTCAGGCGCACCACTTGCTGGCAACTGTCCACAGGCTCACTTACAGGCAAGAGTTGAAGCGTCATGGAGCGGGTCTCGCTGAGCACTACGGTAAGGCTGTCGGCCGACAGTTGTGTCATAACGCTCTTTCCACCCAACTTGTTTCGCACCTCGGCCTTTAACCCCGACTCTACAAAATCTATCATGTCGAGTTTGTCATTATCGGTAAGATACGGGGTGAACGACAGGGGCATTTTGGCAAAGACGTCTTTTGCCGACTGCTGTGCATGGCACGACAGGCTACCCGTCAGCAAGGTTATGCCTATAAGGATTTTGCTTTTTGTCATTATCTGCGGTACATGGAATTTTTATGTCTTGCTCAACTGCGCCATCATCACGGCAGAGAGACCTGCCGTCTCAGTGCGTAGCCTGCTCTCGCCAAGATGTACAGAAGTATATCCTGCCTCCAGTGCGTACTCAACTTCACCGACAGAGAAATCTCCTTCCGGCCCTATGAGTATCGTAACTTCGTCGTGTTTTGGCAGCGATTGCAGCAAGGCGAATAATGGTTGCTTATCTATCTCTTCGTAGCAGTGGGCAATGTAGCAATGGCCCGTTTTGTGGTGTGCAACAAAGTCGTGGAAGCCTACTATGTCGTTTAATCGTGTAAGCCAAGCCTTTCGGCTCTGCTTCATGGCAGCAACGGCGATTTTCTCAAATCGTGGAAGTTTCAGTTGACGGCGCTCAGAGAACTGACAGTCAAGGAATGATATTTCGTCGACACCGATCTCTACCGACTTCTCCACCATCCATTCCATGCGCTCCGCCATCTTTGTCGGCGCAATGGCAAGATGAATGTGGCCCTGCCACTGCGGTCTCTGCGGCAGGGTGGATACTATTTCGTAAGCACAATGATGATTGGAAACGAGAGTGAGACGGGCGTTATAGTATGTGCCATTGCCATCCATCAGAACCAGTTCGTCGCCCGTCTGCATGCGCAGCACGCGTCCGGCATGCAGCGCCTCGTCGGCAGGCAACTCTGCAGAAGTGGCTGCATCAGGTACATAGAAATAGCGCGTTTCTTTCATATTTCATCCCACACTCTTATGTCACTTCTTCTCCGGCTTGAAGACAAGGGCGAAAGACACTCCAACCACAAGGGCAAAAGCAGAGAAGATGAACCAACATGTCTGCCAGTTGCCAATGAGGAAGCCGTTCTGCCACTCACAATAGTGATTTACTATCTCGCCTGCTGCCAGCGTACCAACCGTTGCACCAATGCCATTGGTCATCATCATAAACAGGCCCTGGGCTGACGCCTTGATGTTAGGTGCACATTCCTGGTCTACAAAAATGCCGCCCGAAACGTTGAAGAAATCGAATGCCACGCCATAGACCACACACGAAAGGATGAACATTATCACACCTGGGAAGGCAGGATTGCCGATACCGAAAAATCCGAAACGGAACACCCATGCAAACATTGACATGAGCATGACAGTCTTTATGCCATAGCGCTTCAAGAAGAATGGTATCATCAGTATGCACAGCGCCTCGCTCACCTGAGATATTGACGTGAGCAGTGTGGCATTGTTGGCTGCAAAAGTATTGGCAAACTCAGCACTGCCCTTGAAACTGGTGATGAACGGGCCTGCATAGCCGTTTGTCACCTGCAGGCACATGCCAAGCAGCGCAGAGAAGATAAAGAAGAGGGCCATCTTCTTCGTCTTGAAAAGTTTAAAAGCATTGAGACCGAATGTTTCTGCAAGTGAGACATGCTGCTGCTTTGGCTCTATCTTGCACTCGGGCAATGTGAAGCAATAGGCAAAAAGCACCAAACTCAGTATGCCGGACACAAAGAACTGCATGTATGTATACTGGAACTTATGGCTGTTCTCTGCCAAGGTGAAGCCGAAGCCCGACTCGTCTACGAATGCACAGTTGACAAACCACATGGTGACGATAAAGCCCACCGTGCCAAGCACGCGGATAGGCGGAAAATCGCGCACCGTGTCGAGGCCATGCGTCTTCAAGATGGTAAATGCTGTAGTATTGGAAAGTGCTATGGTTGGCATGAAGAATGCCACGCTGAGTGAATACAATGCAATAAACAATCCCTTATCCGTAATTTCCTGTCCAAAACCTGCCTGCATGCCCATCCACCAGCATCCTAACATGAAGCCTCCAGCCAGAAGATGGCACAAGCCGAGCAGCCGCTGCGGCTGTATATACTTATCGGCAACTATTCCCATCAGCGTAGGCATGAAAATGCTCACTATTCCCTGTATGGCATAAAACCACGAAATCTTGTCGCCAAGTCCTGCTATGCCAAGATAGTTGCCCATGCATGTAAGATATGCTCCCCATACGGCAAACTCGAGGAAATTCATTAAAGACAAACGTGTTTTCATATTTTTCTGCTTATTAGATTTGTGTGTCGTTGTTCCACAACGTGGGCTGCCCTTTCTCATCAAGGCATATTCTTAGCCGGCATGGCATCCACTCTGTTGACGGCTGCTCGTGGGTTAATGGGTAGTAGTTGCTTACTATTCCGCTGCTCAGTTCCACCACCTGCAGGCTTATCACCTGTCCCGTCGGCAGCATTAGTTCGGAGCACGCTATCCTTCGACTGATTTGCTCCGCTGACGTCTGCTGAGATTTCATTCTTATGTATTTTATTATGGAATCTTATCAGTTGCAACTGATTTATAAACATAAGACGCTGTGCATCACCATCCTGCGGATCTACGTTTAAGTATACAAAACCGTCAATAGACTTCAGCAGGCCGTCGCGATTATGCGGCGGTCTGATTTGCGTAAGTCCGGAAACCGTAACGTGATTGGTTGTCTGCGTAATGCTGTCACCCTCATATTTCATTACGAGACATACTACAGCATCTTTTGTGCCCGACTGCCAAATATAGTCGGAACTGAAAAGGAAGAGGAAGGAGTCGCCACGAAGGAATGCGGTGTCGGCATCAATGTGAAAATCGAAGCGGTTCAATGCCTCATGGGCAGCAAGAATTGCATATTTCTCCTGGCTCCAGACATCGGCGGTGTCGCCTGATGTACTATTATACAGGTTCAGACTTCTGCTGTCTGCTCCAAGAGCCTTTGCCTCCAGCGCCAGTCGCTCGCTGACATGCGCATACACTTCGCGCAGATAGTCGGCACGTGTATAATAATATAATAACGTCGAGTCGAACTCTGCCTCGGTGATACCGTGTTTCTTCAAGACTGAAAGGAAATACGCATTTCCCTTGAAGTCAACGTCACCGCCTGTCTCGCGTGCCATTGCTGCTGCAACATGGTAGTCATAAAGCAGTTCCTCCATCTCTTCGGGCTGCATCACGTCCGAAGGCACGCTTGGCTTGCACCCTATGAGTGTCGTCACCAATGCTACCATTACTATCCAGAGTTGGCTATGCTTCATCCTTATTTTTGCCGGTCTTGCGAAGTGACAGCGCTCCCAGTTCTTCCCTATAGAAAATCAGCAGCAGTACTACTCCTACAGAGATACTGGCATCTGCAAAGTTGAATATCGGACTGAAGAATATAAACTGCGCTCCTCCTACTATAGGCACCCATTCTGGCCATTGCGTCACAATAAGCGGGAAGTAGAACATGTCTACCACCTTGCCCATAAGAAACGGCGCATACCCCGTGCCGAACGGTACAAAATAAGAGGTGTAGTATTCTGAGGAGGCATTGAATATCAGCCCATAGAAGAGAGAGTCGACAATATTTCCCACTGCACCAGCCAGCACCATGGCCAAGCAAACAAGATATCCCCATCTTGCTTTTAGGATTACCTGACCTATTATATAATATATAAGAACACCTACGGCTAAAATACGAAAGAGGCTCAATGCCAGTTTCGAGCCGAGTTCCATACCATAGGCCATGCCATTGTTTTCGATGAAGACTATCTTGAACCAAGAGAAAATCTCTATCTGCTCGTGAAGGGTCATATTCGTCTTCACCCAAACCTTTATTGTCTGGTCAATGGCTATGATCAGCAGCACAAGCAATGCCGTCACGAGGCCACGATAGTTGGTGCAGAGTTGCTTCATCAGATTATTTCTTCTGCGCTTGCTTCGACTCCACGCTCAGTGTAGCATGGGGCACCGCACGCAGACGCTCCTTTGGTATCAGTTTTCCCGTAATGCGGTCGACGCCATAGGTTTTATTTTCTATTCGTACAAGTGCAGCCTTCAGTCCCTGGATGAATTTCTGCTGACGCGCAGCCAGCGAGATAATCTCTTCTTTCGACTGGGTAACACTACCCTCTTCGAGAGCCTTGTATGTAGGCGACGTGTCGTCAACATCGTTTGAGTCCTGATTCATCAGCACTCTCATCATCTGATCGTAATCGCGCTTTGCAAGTGCGAGTTTCTCATTGATAATCTGACGAAACTCTTCCAGTTCATCGTCAGTGTAGCGTGTTTTCTCTGCCATAATATTAAGATTTAAGATTTTGTTATCTTTATGTTCAGTTTGAATCCGTCGAAGTCAACTTCTGTGCCGTCATTATCTGCTATTGCTATGGCGTCAGCAAGAACCTGCGTCTTGATGTAATCGCCAAAAGCCTTTACGGCAGCATCTGTCTCTGCATTTGAAGCCAGGGTGATGCTGATGCGGTCGGTAATTTCCAGTCCGCTCTCTTTACGGATGTTCTGTACACGGTTAATAATCTCGCGAGACATACCTTCCTGGCGCAATTCATCGGTAAGTTCAACTTCCAGAGCCACGGTAAGCGCGCCTTCGTTTGCCACGAGCCATCCAGGAATATCCTCGCTGATGATATCTACGTCGGCCACTTCTACTGTCAATGCATTACCTTCCACCACAATTTCTATAGTGCCGCTGGCTTCAAGTTCTGCTATCTGCTCCTGAGTGAGGGCATCCATCTGTGCTGCCACACCCTTCATCAGTTTACCGAACTTCTTGCCCATAGTACGGAAGTTACATTTCACCTTCTTCACCAACACGCCTGCTCCCTCTACGAAGCGCAGTTCTTTAACATTGACCTCGTTAATAATAAGATCCTTTACAGCCTTGATGTGTTTCTGCTGCTCTTCCGTTGCTGGAATCATTATTGCCTGCAGCGGCTGGCGTACCTTTATGTTTACCTTGCGTCGCAGGGCAAGCACCATAGACGTTATCTTCTGTGCCATCTCCATGCGGGCTTCCAAATCAGTATCGATAAGCGCCTCGTCAGCCACAGGATAGTTGTCCAAATGCACGCTGTCTTTTTCACCGCCTAAGTCTTTGTATAACTGGTCGGCATAGAATGGAGCAAACGGAGCAAGCAGTTTGGCTATTGTCATCAGACATGTGTATAGCGTGTCATAGGCAGAGCGCTTATCGTCGCTCATGTCCTTACCCCAGAAACGCTTACGGTTCAGACGGACGTACCAGTTTGACAAATCATCGTTGACAAAGGCATCTATCAGTCTTCCTGCACGTGTCGGATCGTAGTTGTCAAGTTCTGCGGTTACTTTCCTTATCAGCGTGTTTAGCGACGAAAGTATCCAGCGGTCTATCTCTGATTTGCCCTTTGGAGAGCAAGCAGAAACAGCGGCAGGCTCATATCCGTCGACGTTTGCATACAGCGCAAAGAAAGAATAGGTGTTATACAATGTTCCGAAGAACTTGCGGCGTATTTCGTCAACGCCTTCCGGGTCGAACTTAAGGTTATCCCAAGGTTCTGAGTTGGTCATCATGTAGAGGCGGACGGCGTCGCTGCCGTATTTCTCAATCATATCAAACGGATTGACAACATTGCCCACATGTTTAGACATCTTATTTCCTTTAGCATCGAGTACCAAGCCACTGGAAATAACGTTCTTAAATGCCACGCTGTCAAATATCATCGTGGCTATGGCATGCAGCGTGAAGAACCAGCCGCGTGTCTGATCAACGCCCTCATTGATAAAGTCTGCAGGGAAAGCCTCGCCCTTATCTATCAGTTCGCGGTTCTCAAACGGATAGTGTATCTGAGCATAAGGCATCGAGCCAGAGTCAAACCACACATCAATCAAATCCGTTTCACGCTTCATTGGCTTTCCTGACGGCGAGACGAGCACAATATAGTCGACGTACGGACGATGCAGGTCAATGCGATCGTAGTTTTCACGCGACATATCGCCAGGCACAAAGCCCTTATCCTTCAGCGGATTTGTCTGCATGACGCCAGCCTTTACAGCCTTCTCAATTTCGTTGTAGAGTTCCTCTATGCTGCCAATGCAGATTTCCTCACCGTCCTCAGAACGCCAGATTGGCAGCGGCGTACCCCAGAAGCGCGAGCGCGAAAGATTCCAGTCATTAAGGTTGTCAAGCCAGTTGCCGAAACGGCCTGTTCCTGTTGACTCAGGCTGCCAGTTGATGGTTTTATTGAGTTCGCTCATGCGCTCTTTCTTTGCCGTAGACTTAATGAACCACGAGTCGAGCGGATAATAAAGCACAGGCTTATCAGTGCGCCAGCAGTGCGGATAGTTGTGCACATGCTTTTCGATTTTGAACACCTTGTTCTGAGCCTTCAAGTCCATGCAGATTGAAATGTCAAGCGTCTCGTCCTTGTCGGTCAGAGTGTCATCATAAGCATTCTTCACGTAGCGTCCGGCAAACTTGTTCCACTCGTCTTTATTGACATAGTTCTTGACAAATTCTTCATCAAGGTCTTCTACGACAAAGTATTTGCCCTGCAAGTCTACCACCGGGCGCTCCTGACCTTTCTTGTCAATCAGTACAATGGGGCAAATGCCAGCCTTCTTGGCAACAAAGGCGTCATCGGCACCAAAGTTTGGGGCAATATGAACAATACCGGCACCATCCTCAGTAGTAACATAGTCACCAGGAATCACGCGGAAAGCATCGCCCATTGGCTTGATGGCAGGCATCAGTTGCTCGTATTCCATTCCTACAAGATCAGCGCCTTTGTATCGACCCACGATGCGATATGGTATCAGTTTCTCGCCCTTTTTGTATTCAGGCAGTTCGCCTCCGTCCGTGATGCAACCCTCCAGAGGCAGGTAGGCATTGAGTCGTGCCTCAGCCAAAACAAGCGTCACTTTGTCGGCAGTATATGGATTGTATGTCTGCACAGCCACGTAGTCTATCTTCGGGCCAACGCAGAGAGCCGAATTGGCAGCCAGCGTCCACGGCGTAGTGGTCCATGCAAGGAAGTAGGGCGTACCCCACTCTGCCATCTCAGGCTTTGGATTTTTCATCTTAAACTGCGCCGTACACGTGGTGTCCTTCACGTCGCGATAGCAACCTGGCTGGTTCAGTTCGTGGCTCGAAAGACCAGTACCGGCAGCCGGAGAATATGGCTGGATGGTGTATCCTTTGTACAGCAGTCCTTTCTGGTAGAACTGCTTCAGCAGCCACCACAAGGTCTCGATGTACTTGTTGTCATAAGTAATGTAGGGATTATCAAGGTCGACAAAATATCCCATTTTCTCAGTCAGTTCGCGCCATTCTGCGGTGTACATCATCACATTCTCGCGACACTTCCTGTTATAGTCTTCCGTAGAGATATATTTCTCGCTTTCCTTGTTGTCTATATCAGCCTTCGTAATGCCGAGTTCCTTTTCCACGCCAAGTTCTACCGGCAGTCCATGTGTATCCCAGCCAGCCTTGCGCTTCACCTGGAAACCACGCATTGTTTTGTAGCGGTTGAAAGTGTCTTTGATTGAGCGTGCCAGCACGTGATGGATGCCGGGGTGACCGTTTGCAGAAGGCGGGCCTTCAAAAAAGACGAACTGCGGACATCCCTCTCTCTCGTCTACCGACCGCCAAAATATATTGTTCTCTTTCCATCTCTCAAGTATGTCTTTGTTCACCTTTGTCAGGTCAAGACCTGTATGCTCTGCAAATGTCTTTGCCATATGAATATTATGGTTTTTGTCTGTTTTTAATCAATTTAAGGTGCAAAATTACACATTTTATCAGAAAACAAGCATTTTTGAAAAATAAAATAAGTAAAAAGTCTTTTTATTCAAAACAAAATGCCTATCTTTGCAGCACCATCAGGCTGGGGTTGACTGGATTTGACAGCAGGCGGAGATGGTACGTAAGCATGCGGAGCGACGGCTGTAGGCTCCATAATCTCTTCGGTCGACAAATTTAATTGGCGAAACAAAGTACGCTCTCGCTGCCTAAACGAAGCATAGTAGTTTACTGGCTTAATTCTCTTACAAGGTAGGAGAACGAGACATTGCCCCGACAGACGTTGTTCCGAGTCTAAGGATAAGGCGATGCAGGTTTTTCGGAAATAGTCGGTAGAGGGTCCCGATTTGCCGATGAAGTTTTAGGGAATAAGGTTGCTGTTGGTGGTCCGGGTCTTGGCAGCGACACGAAAATCAAGACCGGAATAAGCATGTAGAAAGCGTATGGTTTCCCTGTGTGGACGAGGGTTCGACTCCCTCCAGCTCCACTTACATATACTGAAAATCAGTATTTTACAAGAAGACCTCTCCCAGACTATCAATAATGGGGGAGGTCTTGTTTTTTATTAGGACGAATTGTTATTATTTTGTACCGGGTTTCAACACCTCTTCATCACCCGAATGTCCGAATAGGCCAACACTGATAACTATACAGCCTTCAAGCGTCAATCGTTTTTTGGGTCTCAATAAATTGATTCTGAAACGAGTGCTTCCGCATAGAGTGATGACCTTGTAGTTCTTTGCTTTGCAAAGCGGTAAAGCCGAGCGCTGCACCATATCAGTTAGTCCTTAAAATCCCAGACTCCCGTGCCAGTCTCGGGGTCAAACTTCCTACCGATAGCCCCGCTAATAGTAGGACGTAACTCTATCTCGG
>CALFIY010000090.1 GCA_937877595.1 uncultured Prevotella sp. | reverse complement strand
GGCCAGGAAAATCGAGCCCAAAGTCTATGAATACGGTTTCCTGAAAAAATAGCAATTTCGTAAACGAAACGAGATATGGATAAAAAGAATAAGGAAGCAGTGATTCCTGTATTATATGATAAAAGCACCTGACGACAACCCGACCATTGGACTTCTGCTCGGCTTTGTTGCTTGCTCTATGTTCTTTGCATGCTGTAGAGCATGCCGCTGCAATCGCTATATCACAAACTGCACCTGCTTGAAGGCATAGCGACGCTGCCGTCCGTTGTCGTCGCGCAACAGAAGGTGGCCGCTCTTTTCCACATTCTCTATTTCAGCCATGAAAGCGCCGTCGGCATCGCAGTAGGGATGGTATCCACGGCGACGATAGAGCAGTTGCATGTATGCAGCATGTAGCGCCGACGGCTGTTCCATCCGCTGATAGAAATTGCGAAGTATGTCTTCCAGCAGCGAAGCCCTGTCGGTCGGCATGCCATGTATCTGGATGAGCGACACGGGATTTGGGGCATCGCCACGGAACTCCTCCTGATTGACATTCAGTCCTACACCTATCACGCTCTCCCTTATCTTGCTGCCGTGCAGCCTGTTTTCAATCAGTATGCCTGCTATCTTGGCATTGTTCCAGTAGATGTCGTTGGGCCACTTTATGCTGACACCGCCGATGTGCTGGCTCAGCGTATCACAGAGAGCCAGCGAGATGGCCATCGATATGACAAACTGCCTCGAAGCAGCGACATCACACGGGTGGTGAAGTATGGAGAAGAGCAGGTTCTTGCCGCGCTCGCTCTCCCATGTGTTGGTGCCCTGTCCGCGCCCTGCAGTCTGGAAGTCGGTCCACACCACGCAGTCCTCGGCACCGGCGTGCTGCCTGAGCCAGTCGTTGGTGGAGTCGGTTTCCGGCAGGAAGAATGTTTCTGGTGAGTTCATCATAGTAAGTAGGTCAGTCTCTGCCGTCTGTCGTGTCAGGACTGATATATTCCACGTATCGCGCCACGAAACGCGCAAATGCCTTGTTGCGCAGGAGTCCCTTCTCAAACAGCAGAATGCCCGTCAGTGCCGTGGCAATGCCAAGGAGAACGTCGATGATATAGTGATGGCAGGTATACACTGCCGTAAACCAAATGCCAAGCGTTATGACGGCAAAGAGCACCTTGACAAAGGTGTTCTGCCTGCTTATCACGGCATAGACGAATGCTATAAGCATATAGGCAGCATGAAGCGACGGCACTGCAGCAAAGATGTTGGCATTGCGGCCATATATGTTGGTGAAGACATCTACGCCGAGCAACTCCTCGAAGCGCGCCAGTCCCGCTATGCTTGCCGGAGTGTTGACATCGGCTTCGAAACCATGTTCTATGACATACCAGGGCGGCGCTGCCGGATGGATGTAGTATATGCAGAAGCCCAGCAGGTTGACAAACAGGAATGCCATGGCAAAGCGCAGGTAGAAGTCGCGCTGGCCGCGCACGTAGAGCCACAGTCCGAAGGCTATTGGCACCGGTACCCAGCAGAGATAGAAAACTCCCGACATGAAGTCAGCCGCCTTCCAGTTGTGCTGGTTGAAAAACTCGCCTGGTATCATGCTCCCTGCCTCACCCTGTATGCCGAAAAGCATTTTCTCCGCCTCGTAGAGTGGCTGCGTGTCGATGGGGTTGACCTCATAGTTGGGCACCACGCGCATCCAGTCGTAACTGATGCCGAAGAGCGCAAAGGGCAACATGGCCACAGCCAGCCGGCGCGTCACGGGGCGCAACAGAAACAGCACCACGTAGAGCATGGCCAGCAGCACGTGTTCTCCGCGCAGTCCTACGAACTGCGCCGTGAGCAGCAGGAAAGCGCAGACAAGCACTAGCAACGTTGCGGTTTCGCGCCCTGTGGGCAGCATGGCCTTCGGGTAGTTCATCAGGCGTGTTCCTTCTTGTTAAGTTCACGATAGCAGTGGGCAATACGCCAGAAGGCTGTTATGTTGGCCAGTATGGCTATCAGCCACATCGGTACGATGAGCAGCAGCAGCGGATCGAAATCCACCACACCTGCCAGCAGTCCGCACAGCAGTGCGCCGACACTCGTCACGACAACACGCTCCGGGCGCTGCATCAGTCCCACCTTACATTCAATGTCCAGGCCCTCGGCGCGCGCCCTTACGTAACTCACCATCACCGAGCCCACCATGGCAACAAAGGTTACCACGCCGCTCCATACGTAGCCCGTCTGCAGCAGATAGAAGGCTATGCCAAACAGTGTGAATAGTTCGCTATAGCGATCGAGCGTGGAGTCCCACAGCGCACCAAACGTACTCGACATATTACCCAGGCGCGCCAGTCGGCCGTCTATCATGTCAAAAAGTCCTGCAAAGAGGATAATTCCGCCACCCCATCCTATCAGGTACAAGTCATGCGGAGCATAGACGGCGGCATAGACGAAACATGCCGCAGCAACGATGTTGAGCAGTAATCCAACAAAGGTTATAACGTTGGGCGTTATGTGCAGCGCTATCAGCAGGCGTATCAGCGGATTGATTACTGCATAAATCAGTTTCTGTAGAAAATCTCTGTAGTTCATCTCTCTATGATTGTTTTTTCTCTTCCTTGCGTAGCTTATGAAGTTTTTCTCTGATGTGCATGTCACGATACACGAAGAGGCGCTGCAACTGGTAGTTCCACAGGAAGCCCACAAGCAGCGCGACCACTATCTTTGCATATATGAAGTACTTCCCCGACCATTCGGTGAGCGCATAGGTGCCGAGCGTGTTCAGCAGAATACTGCCTGTCCACACCATAAAATACTTCACAGCCACCGCCTTCTTCTTCAAGCCCTCTGCGTCGAACACCCAGCGATAGTTCATCACGCAGTTTACCACTCCTCCGCTCACTGCGCCGCAGAACGTGGAGTAGAGATACCACACGCCTGCTGCCTCGGCAAGAATGAGCGACACAGCAAAGTCGACCACCGAAGCGACATAGGCCGTAGCCTGAGCCTTGCAGAAAAGCCATATCTCGTGACGCACTCTCATCTCACACCATTTATACGCCTGCCACGAAGCGCAATGCTACAAGCACCACGGCAGAATAGATGCCTGCAAGAACGTCGTCGAGCATTACCCATATCGCTCCATGCCTGCGGTCAAGGGCACGGATGCCGAGAGGCTTAACTATGTCAAAGAATCGAAACAGCAACAGCGCTGCGACAGCCAGCGCCTCACGGTGACTGCCAACAGAGGCCACCATAAGCGGCAGCCATACGCCAACCATCTCGTCTACTACGACACGGCTGGGGTCGTCTCCCCAAAAAGGCTGTAATCTTGCCGTAGCCCATGTGCCAAGTGCGGTGAAAAGCATCACTGCCGCCGCCGTGGCTACAAGCAGAACCGCAGGACTCACCAGAAGCATGCCGACATACCATAGCAGCGTGGCCACCACGGCACCTGCCGTGCCTGGTCCCCATGGCCAGAAGCCTGCTCCGAAACCTGTGCCTATCACTACCGACAACAATGGTGGACGGTTCATAACTGTCTGCAAAAATAACACTTTTATTTAACTCCGTCTGTTTTTGTAACTAAAAAAACATAAATTCGTCGAAACTTTATTACACACTGACGTTTTTCTTCAAACTATTGTGTACCTTTGCCCCCCAATACGCAAAGATCCTTAAATGCTTAAGCGATACATTATTATATATATAGCGCTCTTCTTCGCCATAACGGCAGGCGCACAAATCACCGGCGAGATAGTCGACGCCACCGACGGAGGCCCTGTGCCCTATGCAAGTGCCATCTATCGCGGCAACAAACTCTCGGTATCGAGCAATGCCGAGGGAAAATTCAGGATAGACCGCCACAACGGGTGGCGCCTGACCATAAGTTCGGTGGGCTACGTGCCACAGGTTATCAACATCACGTCAAGCACACCAAACCATATAGTGGTGAAACTGAAGCCCGACACCAAGAAACTCAACGAGGTAATCATCAACTCAAAGCGCTCGTCGAAATACAGCCGCAAGAACAATCCTGCCGTCGACCTGATGCGCAAAGTAATTGCCGCTAAGAAGCGCACCAATCTGAAGGCTCACGACTACTATCAATACAACAACTATCAGAAGATAACGCTCGGACTGAACGACCTGACGCCTGCCGACCTTGAGAGCGCACGCTTCAAGAAGCACCCGTGGCTGCTCAATCAGGTGGAACTGTGCCAGTATAACGAGAAACTCATCCTGCCAGTCTCCGTCAACGAACTCGTGACGCAGAAACTTTACCGCAAGGAGCCGCACACCGAGAAGACTATCATAAAAGGCGAGACCGAGACGGGCATAAACGACATATTCCAGACCGGCGACATTATAAACACCGTTCTGAAAGACGTGTTTACCGACATCGACATCTACGACGACAACATCCGCCTGTTCCAATATCCATTCACAAGCCCCATCGGGCGCGATGCCGTTACGTTCTATCATTTCTACATCACCGACACGACCTATGTGGACAACGACCGATGCATACAAGTTGACTTCACGCCCAGCAACCAGATTGACATGGGATTTCGCGGCCAGATATTTATCCTCGACGACTCTACATATCAGGTAAAACGCTGCGAACTGACAATACCAAAGACGAGCGAAGTAAACTGGGTCGACAACATGCAGTGCGTACAGGAGTTCACACGACTGGACAACGGAGAGTGGGTGCTGACTGTCGACGACATGTTTGTAGAACTCGCCATGGCAAAATTCCTGGCCAAGGCCATAGTGATACGAACCACGCGACGCACCGACTTCGACTTCAACGAGATAGCACGCCCATTGCTGCGAGGCAGAAAACCCGTAGTGCGCGATGCCTACGCACAGATGCAGCCCGACGCCTTCTGGAACCAGTACCGGCAAGTGGAACTGACAAAGGGCGAAAACTCGATGGACGAATTCATCAAGAATCTCTCAAACATCAAGGGCTTCAAGTACATCCTCTTCGTAATGAAGTCGCTCATAGAAAACTTCGTCGAGACAAGTCCAAAGGACAGCAAGGTTGACATCGGACCGGTGAACACCATCGTGTCGCAGAACTTCTACGACCACCTGCGACTGCGTGCCAGCGCACAGTCGACGGCAAATCTCAACCCTCACCTCTTCTTCAAGGGATACTATGCCTACGGCTTCAACCACCATCAGAACTACTATGGTGCCGATATCACCTATACGTTCAACAAGCCGGGCTATCTGCCGCGCGAATTCCCGCGCCAGGCTATAACTTTCTCGTCGATGCGCGACGTGGCACTGCCCAGCGACAAGTTCATACAGACCGACAAGGACAATATGTTCACCTCGGTAAAGTCAAGCAGCATCGACAAGATGTTCCTATACAACCGACAGCAGTTGAGCCTCGACTTTGAACAGGAATGGGGACTGAAACTCTTTGCCAATGCAAAGACGGAAAAAGTGGAGCCTATAGGCAACATAACGCTGACACGACTCTCCGACGGCAAGCAACTGCCGAATATACGCTACTCGGAAGCCACCGTGGGCTTCAGGTATGCACCAGGCGAGACATTTATCAACACCAAGCAGCATCGCTGGCCGATAAACCTCGACGCTCCAGTGTTCCGACTACAGCACACGATGGGCTTCACAGGACTGCTCGGCGGACAATACAGGTACAACTTCACCGAAGGCGAGATATACAAGCGCGTATGGCTTCCCATGAACTGGGGAAAGTTTGACACACGCGTAAAATTTGGCGCACAGTGGGACCGAGTGCCCTATCCGCTGCTCATCATGCCTGTGGCAAACCTGTCGTACATTCTGGAAGACGAGACGTTCAACCTCATCAACAACATGGAGTTCCTCAACGACCGCTATGCATCCATGGAGATACGATGGGACATGAACGGCAAGATATTCAACCGCATACCCCTGCTGCGCCGTCTCAAGTGGCGCGAGTTCATAGGGGTGAAATGCCTGTGGGGAGCACTGACTCCGAAAAACAATCCTTATCTCTCAGCCAACGCACAAAGCGACGTACTGATGGAGTTTCCTGAAGGATGCTACGTCATGGACGGGAAAAATCCGTACTGGGAACTATCGCTGGGCATTCACAACATCTTCAAACTCATGCATGTGGAATACGTGCGCCGACTGAACTACCTCAGTCTACCTACTGCCAAGAAGCAGGGCGTAAGAATGACCTTCCGCATGTCGTTCTAAGACAATACATTTAACACTGCAAATATCATGTACGTAGCATTGGCCGACAACCAGGACATCACACGGGCCGGAATAATGTATCTTTGCCAGCAGATGAACGACGTCGTGGCGCGACAAGCCATTGACAAGGGAGAACTTATCGAGCAACTGAAACATCACTCTGAGGCTGTGGTGGTGCTCGACTACACGCTGTTCGACATCAACGACATAGCCGAACTGCTGATACTGCAGGCACGGTTTCCAATGGTGCAGTGGGTATTGTTCAGCACAGAACTTTCGAGCGACTTCGTGAAACAAATCATTGCCGAGAGCGCTCGTTTCAGCGTTCTGCTGAAAGAGTCGACGATGAACGAGATACGCGAGTGTCTGCAGTTTGCTCTCCATCACCAGCGCTTCATCTGCCAGCGCACCGCCGAGCAACTGCTGGCTCCTTCCGTCAGCCGCAACGACGAGGAGGTGAGGCTTACGCCCACAGAGACTGAAATTCTGAAGGACATCGCTCTTGGACTGACTACAAAGGAGATAGCCGAGCGGCGCTTCTCCAGTTTCCATACTGTAAACACCCACCGCAAGAATATCTTCCGTAAGATTTCGGTCAACAACGCCCATGAGGCAATGCGATATGCACTTCGCGCCGGACTGGTTGACTCGGCAGAATACTACATCTGATTTTTTCTGCGTATGGCTCGCACTGCCAGTTATTGCTTCAGCCTGCCTTCGCTGTCGAACATGCCATACGTAGTATTGACAACACGAAATTCCGTGCGACGGTTCAACTGGTTGCACTCCTCCTGCTGTTCCTCGCTGAGCGTGAGTATAAATTCCTCGGTCAGCACATCGTTCTCCTTCAGGTAAGGATAGCGCTCCGTGAGCCTGCGTCGCACCCGTTTGGGACTCTCCTTTCCGTAGCCCTTAGGTTCAAGCCGGTCGGCAGCAATACCCTTGTCGACGAGATAGCGCACCACCGTCTCCGCACGCCGCTGCGAGAGGCGCTTGTTGTATTCGGCATTGCCTTTGTAGTCGCAGTGTGCGCTCAGTTCGATGGCCACGTGGGGATTGGCATTGAGCAGCGTGACAAGCGAGTCGAGAGCCAGCGACGACTCAGGGCGCAGAGTGGCGCGGTCGAAGTCGTAGAAGATATTGTCAATGAGCACGGGGGCAGTGATGCTCGCCAACGGGAACTGCAACACCACCTCTTCTGAATCTTCCGAAGGCTCAAGACGCAGTTCCTCCTTATGGTTCAGGTAGCCCTGACAGGTGCCGAGCAGCACGTAGTCGACGTTGGGTTTCACCACCTCAGTAAACGAGCCGTCGCCCTTTACGCTCAACTTCTTGTTGGTACCGTCGTTGCCGACAAGATATACTACGGCCTGCGGCAACTCATAGCCTTCCTGCTCGTAGACCCAACCCCTCACGCTCTGCACGATGTCGGGGTTTTCAAACGAGTAGATATGATCCCAGCCGTGGGCGTCGCCTCGGTTAGAACTGAAGTAGCCGCTATTCTTGGCTCCGTCGAAGGTCATTCCGAAGTCGTCGCCCTGCGAATTGAGGGGGAAACCTGGATGGTTGAGTCTGGAGGCAAGCGGTGAATAACTGCCGACCGTCGTTGTCTGCTGGGCAACAACAGTCTCAAGGTCTTCGCTCGTCACGAAGTAGATGTCGAGTCCGCCAAGACCAGGATGGCCGTTGCTCGAGAAGTAGAAGTCGCCATTAGGGCGAAACGTGGGAAACATTTCGTCGCCTGCCGTATTGATAGGGGCTCCAAGATTTTCCACGCCTCCTATCATGCTCTCGCCAATACGTACGCGCCAAATGTCCAGACCGCCCACTCCACCAGGCATGTCGCTTACGAAATACAGCCACTGTCCGTCGGGACTCACCGCCGGATGGGCGTAAAGCGACAACGTGTCGCGCGTAAGCGGCAACTCCTGGGGCTTGCTCCATGAAGCATCAGAGCGCGACGATGTCGCTATGGTGGCAAAGCGCGGATAACTGGCATCGGTCTTGCATAGAGTGAGATACATCTTGCGGCCGTCGGGCGACAGACAGCAGGCACCTTCCTCAGCCTCCGAATTCAGTTCGGAGTCGATAAGTTGCGGACGCTGCCAGCGGCCCTGTTCGTCCTTCTGCGCCATGAAGATATCGGCACTCTTGGTGCCGGTGATGCCACTGAGTTCGTCGCCGGTGGCTTCGTTGCGAGTAGAGGTGAAGTAGAGCCGGTCGTTTCCCTCACCGCCAAAAACAGGGGAGAAGTCGGAGCGGCGCGAGTTGAAAAGATTCTCGCGCTTCACGGTGTAGCGCGACCCTTCTTCCTTCCAGGCGGCAGCCTGACGGGCAGAAGCAAGACCGTCGCGAGCCAAGGCGATGAGCGCCGACCGCTCTGCCTTTGCCTCCGGCCTCTCGTTGTCTGCAATCTTCCACTCTGCACTTTCGTCCAGAAATGTCTGGAAAGCCTTGCCTGCTTCCTTGTAACTGCCTGTTTTCAGCAGTTGCTGGCCGAGACGCAACTGCGTGAGCGAGTCTGACTGGTTGTAGCGCACGGCATTGCGATAGGCGGCAATGGCGCGCTGACTGTAATTGATGCGACGGTAGCACTCAGCCTGTTTCATGGCAATGCGGCCGCGCTGAGCCTTGTCCTTGGCAGAGGTCTGCGAGTAGGCCTTTTTGTACTGGTTTGCAGCATCGAAGTATTCGCCAAGAGCATAAAACTTATCGCCTTTCCTTACGGCCGACTCCATGCCACACCCCACAAGGAGCATGGCAGCAATGACGACTGTGAAAAGACGACAGGTGGTTCTCATATATACAATAATAACGCGCCGGGGCGCGTTTTATTGTCCGAGTGCAATGCTGCTGCGGTGTTTTACCTTACCGGTATGACGTAGAACTTGCGGCCGCTCTTGAAGTCGACAAGCCACTGGTCGACGATGACATGGTCGTCGAGCGCCGTGATAGTCAGCGTATGCTTGCCACGGCTCAGGTTGACGGTCTGCGTGCGACGGGCCTGACCACGCATCACATTGCGCTTCCACTCTTCAGAGCGATATTTCTCTTTCAGCGAGAACGTGGTGGGCTCACCGCCGTCTATGCTGACCGAATAGCGCAGGTCGCCCTTGTCGTTGGGCTGCGTGGGGATGAGCGCTGTGAGCAGAGTGGCCTCACCGTCTGTCGGCGCTGTGAATTCATAAGTCAGTTTGCCGTCTTTGGGCAGGCTTACTGCATTCATCGAGTGGCCAAGCATCTGTATGCGCTGTGCTCCGGGTGTGGCGCTCTGCCAGTCGGCAGCATTGCGAGCCACGAAGTTGTCGCCAACGGGCAGCGGAACCTGCGGATACGCAGTGCTCTGCAGTTCGGCATCGGTCGGCAGCACTGGCAGCGACGGCGAAAAGAAAACAGGCAAGTCGCGCGGGACGTATGTCATGCTGTGGCGCCACTTTCCACCGGCCATCGTGTTGTTATAGTAGTCTGTCATCTGCTGTATTTCGCGATATGCCGCCATACTGCGCTGTGCATACGGCAGGGCATGCTGCTGGCGTGACTCCATTGATGGGTTGCTCTGACCCATGAAACAGGAACGGGCACGCTGCGCCTCAAGCATCTTCACGGCCATGTTGCGCGCACTGTGTACAGGATATTTTATTGCAGCATAGTATGCGTCGCGGAGTTCGGGACGTATCATCTTCTCAACGTCGTCCACCGTCTGACGAACGGCATCGTAGTCGCCAAGATAGCGCGACAGTTCGTCGCCAAACTCATTGGTAAACTCGGTGTCTATCACCTGCGAGCGGCCGCGTGGGGCGACACGCTTGTCGAGTTCCACCTGTGTCCAGCCCATGAATTCCGGTCGGCGGATGCCGTTCAGACGATAGAAATCGGTCATGGCTGGCAGCAGACAGGCTGCGGCGTCTGCGCCAAACTGCTGGGCAAGCCATCCCTGCAAGTGCTGCTGCAGATTGTCGGGGCGTATGCTCTCTATATTCCATGCCATGTCGAGGAAGAGCGACAGGTCGTAGGCGGCCACCTTCGGGTCGTGCACATTGACTATCCACAGGCGACGTGCATTGTGGTCGTAGGCGGCCTTCATCTCCGAGTAGACGAGTCCGGGCTGCATCGTGGTGAGCCATAAGACATCGTGAGGACGGCCCCAGTAACTCAGATGGTAGTAGACACCGCCGCCACCGCTGCGCTTCTGCTGCTCTGCATCGGAGAGGCGGGTCATATAGCCATAGTTGTCGTCGCACCACATCAGCATGACATCGTCGGGCACGCGCAGGCCGCTCTCCAATATCTCCAGCACTTCCTTGTAGGGGATGAACACCTGCGGCACCTTCTCTACATCCTTGCTGTAATACTGGCGTATCAGTTCGCGCTGGTCGTCGATCACCTGCTGCAGGCCATCAAGTTTCTCCTGCCTGGTCTTCACACCCTCCATAGAGCCGTCGTGGATGCCGCGCATACCTATTGTGAAGAGTTCCTCCGAGCCTTTTATCTCCTTAAGGCGCTCCGCCCAGTACTGCTTTACCTGTTCGCGGTTGGTGATATAGTTGTAGGCGCCGCGCTGCTTATGGTCCCACTCTGCTACGTTGTTGCGCAGCAGGGGCTCACAGTGGCTGCTTCCTATCAGTATGCCGCACGAGTCGGCCATCTCCTTGTTGCCTGGAACGGTAAAGAAGCCCGAGGTACCCTCATGCATTGCAGGCCAGATAGCGTTGGCGCGCAGGCGCAACAGCAACTGGAATATCTTCTTGTATGTCTTAGGGCCTATGTTGCCCCACTCATCGGAAGGCTCGTAGGTCTGGAAACTCCAGGGGCGAAGGCTCCAGTCTTCGTCGTTGATAAAGATGCCGCGATACTCCACCGACGGGCTCTGCAGTGTAGCATAGTCGGCGGCAAGGCTAAGCCGCTGCTTGCGCTCCGGGACAACGTCGCCCCACCACACCCATGGCGACACACCGGCATTGCGCGACATTTCAAGCAGACCATAGGCCACGCCACGACCGTTATTGCCTGCTATGATAATCTGACCGTTGTGGATATTGATGCTGAAGGCATCCTGACTGTTCGCCACCTCTGCCACAGGCACTCCTAACTTGGCAAGTGACGCCTGTGCCGAACGGCTCATCCTGTCAATCTCGAACAAGCGTATAGTGGCATTGCGCTGCTTCGCAACAGGCCGCTTTCCCGTAACCTGAAGCATGTCGCCCGCAAACATATCAAGGGCCGTGACTACCACTGGAGCAGCCTTGCTTTCTACAGAATAATCCACGGGGTGCTGGCCGTCAAACCACACGATATCGGCAGCACTGCATGTAGCAATGCATGAAAACAATGCAGCGACAACAGCCGCCACAGTTCTGAATATAGTCATTGTGAAGTATCTTGTTAGTGTGTGTTCCTTAAGTATTATCGTTGCAAAAATAAGGATTCCAAATAACATTTAGCCATGTTTCATTATGTTTTTCTCATCTCATGGGAAAAATTATTCATCGTTTTTTCTTCGCAATTCCCTCCGATTTGAAAAAAAAATGAAAATACCTCTGCACCGTTCGGCACTCTTCATTATCTTTCGAGTCCTGCTTGGTGCAAGAGGCATACGCTTCCTGCCATCAACAATGATGGTAACGGGAGATAAAGGATTGATTTCTACTGAAGGACAAGGCGGAAGCCGTAGACGAAGGCCGAGACCGTCGGCGGGCACCAGGTCCGTTCCGCTACACCGCAGAACTCGACAGGGAAGTAAAAGTCGCCACCACGAGTCACGCGGTCAGAGCTCCCTGAAGTACTCACGAAGTCTGTCCCCTGGTTTCTGACAACAGTGGTAATCACGTCCTGACACCACTCCATGGCGTTACCCGACATGTCGTACAGTCCCAACGAATTTGCCTGCTTCGTAGCAACAGGATGGGTCTGCTTTGCCCATACCCTGTCAACTGCACTGTTGTCTGTATACCATGCTACATCGTCTATGTTATTACTTCCTGCATAGGTATAGTCTTGCTTGGCCGTGCCGCCACGCGCTGCATACTCCCACTGTGCCTCGCTGGGCAAGCGGAAAGTCTTGCCGTCCGGCAGTTGCCCTGCCAAGGCTGCATTGAGTTTGTCAAGGAAGCCTGTAGACGCTGTACAGATATCGTCCCAAGATATATAGCACACAGGATAACTGTCGCCATCGTTGGGCTGACCATCGTTTTCTCCAGTAGCGCTCCACAACTGGGGCTTGCTTCCCATCACGGCGTTCCACAGGCCATTGGTCACCTCTGTCTGTCCGATGTAATAATCAGTGAGAGTTCCCGTGACATCTACGCCGCCAAAGGTTGTATAACTGCCGCCCTTCACGGCTATCATCTGGAACTGCACGCCCTTGACATTGAATGTCAGTATAGCGTTGTTGTCGACATCGAACGTCTGCTGCTGCACAGAAGGCTGCACAATGGCGGTGCCTCCTTCGGTCCAGCCTGTGATG
Organism: uncultured Prevotella sp.; assembly: GCA_937877595.1. Taxonomy (GTDB): domain Bacteria; phylum Bacteroidota; class Bacteroidia; order Bacteroidales; family Bacteroidaceae; genus Prevotella. Next base: position 3,020 of record CALFIY010000090.1, on the reverse strand, counting down.
GCCGTAGTGCCTCCAACCTCAGGATAACTGACGGTAATGTTGAGGGTGTAATAACTGTTGGCGGAGAACAACTTGCCCGACGGGACGCTGTAGGTGGCCGTGCCAGTAGAGCCGTTGCTCAGCGTGACGCCTATCTCAAGCAGCGCACCGGTTATCTCCTGCTGGGGGATGACTGCAGCACCGGCAGCGCTCGCCGTAGCATTGCCACTGACCACCAGAACATCCTCGGCAGCACCATCGGCAGCGCCAGTAGCACCGGTAGTGAGGTTGAAACTGACAATACGTTTCACCTGCTTCAGCGTGACACTGTTTACCTGGCTCACGGCTGTGCCGGCAGTGGCATTGACGATAATCTTGGCCATCTTGTGAGTGAAGTTGAGCGCCACATGGCCAGTGGTCTTGGGCTGATTGGTGATGGGCGTGGCCCACATCAGGTCGCTGGCGGTATAACCGTCGTCGGTAGTCTGGTCGTTGCTGACGGTGAACGACGTACCTGCCGTGGCGGGATAATAGGCAAGTATGTCGACATTGGTGCCGTCGAGCGGATAATAGGGAGCAGGGCTCGGCAGAGTCAGCGCACCCTCAGCACCCGTAGTGTATTCGTAGTCGGTGTAGGCACCTGCATTGTATTTGCTGATGCGCACGGTAATCGACTTGTTGCTCTCGATATAGTCCTGGTTAAGGTTGGTGGCGGCAGCAGCACGCGTCTCCACCTGCGGCTGTGTGGTGTACGACAGCACGACGGGCACTCGCTCAGCATACTGAGGCGACACATCGTCACTCGAGCAGGCTACCAGCAGAGCGGCGAAACCTGCCATGTATAATATATTATTGATTTTCATATTCGATTTTTCTGTTTTTTTTATTACTCTTGACTTATTCCACGTAAATCGTACCGCCTTCGGTATCGCCATTGCCCCATGGATTGACGCCGTTCTGGCCATTAACCTCCTGCTCGACGTTGACAGTATAGGTTGCTGCTATGGCATTGGTCAGCCAGTTGGCTGCCTCTGCCATGGTGGCCGTGATGGTGCACGTGCCAGGGCCTACAGCAGTCACCTGGCCTGTCGACGGGTCGACCGTGGCAACGCCCTCGTTGTCAGAGATATAGGTCACGGTGCAACTGTAGGGCGCAGCCATGATGTTCAAGTTTGCTATATCATAGGCAGAATTGTCTAAGTAGACATATGTCACTTGACGCGTGGCAGTGTTCTGAGTGGCATTGTTGACCAGCGTCATCGTCGAACCGTCGATGGTTACGACTGGCGTAGCCTTTGTTATCGCGAAAGTCTTCTCCTGAGAGCCAAGGTATGGCGTGGCACACGTTGCGCCTGCTTCTGCAAGACCGGTAACAATGGCCGTTGCCGTACCCACATCGGTGTGGTTGCTGTACGCCACGGTATAGTCTGTGCCCTGCGTCAGAGTCGTCTCGCCGTCCTTGACGGTCAACACTGGCTCATAGACCGAGCCAGTGAAAACCCGGGAAGGAATATCTGATATCGTCAGTGAAGCGGCTGGCGTGGTCTTCTGCACCTGGCGCTTGACATTATCCATTCTGCCATTGGTGACAGTGTATGTCAAGGCGCGATCGCTCGGACCGACATAAACATCCTCTCCTACCCATACCTTGAACTTGTATGTATCGGCAGAGCCGTTTTCGTTCCTGATGGAAAGGAAGGCTTCGCCAGGATATTCTCCACCGTCGTCAGACTTGGCAACGGTAACATCCAGAGGCTCGGCTTCAGTAAAGTAGGTGGCCGTTCCGTCTATGGCCTTTGTCTTTACCATTTTCCCACTGGTGCCATAGATCTGGATTCTCGTAGGATGGATACGGTCTCCGTTTTCATCAGTAAGACGCAACCACCAGTAAGCCTGGGCATGGTCCATACGCGTTGTTGCCAAAGAAAGGGTGTTACCACTCTCCTTCGCTTCCGTCACTGTCGTAGAGGATTGCTGGTAGGCATGACGCAACGACAGGTCACCAAGAGATGCATCCTGGTCGCTGTAGTCGTATGCACGACCTGGCAAATAAAGATTAAGCACATCATTGACTGCGATACTTCCAGTCAACGTACCTTCAAGCAATGTACTTTCCTGGCCCGTTACACTTGGGGTCAATGTTCCTAAAAGAGAACTGCCCTTATACACTTCAACAGTGTCGCCGTCATCCCAAATGAAACTGAATCGATGTCCGTTGTTGCCACCGTAGAAAACGGCTCTTGTCACTTCGCCGTCCTCTCCGATACCATTGATAGCATCGCCCGTTGCATAAACGGATACCGTCCATGTACGTACTTCAGTATTTGGAGGCGTGCTGTCTACTACAATGTCTTCACTACCGGAACAGCCAAATATGAATATGGCTGTTCCAAGTAGCAAGACGCTAAAAAAAGGATTTTTCATAAGCGTGTCACTTAGAGATCAATCACTGTCGTACTCGTACATGCCAGGAGCAGGTTCTCCCATGTCAGATGCACACAGGAACTGTGACGTTGCCACTCGGATTACTACAGAGCAGGGCTCTACATACACTTTTTTTGTTTCCATAATTATATTCTGCGCACCCCCAGCCCCAAAAGATGCACATAACATATTAATTATACGTATGCAGAAGCGTGAGACTGGATCTCCAATCTCTCAGGTGTGGTCCTAGGAAAACCATTGATGTAAAGATAAAGTGACACACTCTCACGCTATACACGTGAGAAGATCCCTATGCCACCTTGTACATCAAGTTGAAATTTCCTAGGTTTCACCTGACAAGATGAAGCATAACGCTCCTCAAATTAAACGCAAAGTCCTTCTTTGCTGCTGCAAAGGAAAAAAGAAAATGTGAAATTACAAAAAAACTCACAAAAAAAAATCACAAAAAAGAGTCCTGCCGTCTTTACTGACAACAGGACTCACTAAAAAAAGACGGCGGCCTCCTACTCTCCCACATTGCATTGCAGTACCATCGGCGCAAGCGGGCTTAACTTCTCTGTTCGGAATGGGAAGAGGTGGAACCCCGCCGCAATAAC
>CALFIY010000089.1 GCA_937877595.1 uncultured Prevotella sp. | reverse complement strand
GATAAAGTCCCTGACGGATAATCTCTCCTGCACGTGGAGGACCCATCGTGAGGATTCCTACTTTAGAGCCCGGATGTTGTTCTTTCAGGCGGAGAGCCTGCTCCAGGGCATTCAGATCTTCTGGGTTGAAGATGGCGGGTAAGGCGGCACGGTTCACGGTGCCTTCTGCTGTCATGGCGTCCTTACCCACGTTGCGGGTGTCTGGCACTTGCTTGGCCAGCACAACAATGTTCAATGCCATAAAAATATAAATATAAAAAAAGAATGTTGCAACTATTCGGCGGCAAAGGTAAGCCTTTTTCTCTTCTCAGCAAAAAAAAACACTCAAAAAGCACGCAGGCATTGCGTAAACATTTACGTCACAAAAAACTTTAAAAAATCGCGTCAATAGGAGATTATTGCTAATTTTGCAGCCATATACGTTTAAACTAAAAACTACTTACTATGAAGAAACTTGTGTTTTCAGCATGTCTGATGCTCTCTGGCGCCGTGGCAATGGCCGGCGACGTGGAGACGCAGCAGACCGTCACCGTGGGCGATGCCGCCGTAGAGAAAGTGGTCACCCGACTGGCTTTCGACGGCGATGAAGTCATTCTCACTTTTGATGACAACACCCAGCAGCGTGCCGACATGGCTCTTGTCAATATTGCCTTCGGCTATACCGCTACCGCCATCAGCGCTCCCGAGACTGCCAGGGCTTCCGACGGCAGCAGGCAGGTGTACAGCCTCGGCGGACAGTATCTTGGCACCACCACGTCAGGCTTGCAGCGCGGCATTTACGTTATCAACGGCAAGAAATTTGTAATCAAATAGACATCAGAGGAGGACAGAAATATGAAACGCATCACAGCAATATTCTCGGTGCTCGCCATGATGATGGCTATGAGCGCCACGGCAAATGCCCAGACATGGGACTTCACAAAGACCGACGCTGCCGACGTGGAAGCACTCTCTGCCGCTACTTCTGAATGGACCTACACCGAGTCCAGCAAGCGCTACGAGAATGTCAAAGCCATCAGCGGCGCAGTCAAGGCTGGCGACACCGAACTGGCTCTCACCCGCGGACTCTCCGTGACAGCAGCAGAAAAGAAGTTGCGCATCGACGTCGACAACCGCCTGCAGTTGGCCGGCAAGAACGTGCAACTGACCACCCCGTCGTTGAAGAAGGGCCAGGTGGTTACTATCGTCTTCGCCTCTACAGGCACTACGGCGGTCACCCTCGACGCCGTAAGCAATCTGTCGGGCCTCACCGGCTTCTCGGCAGCCGACAAGAACACCACCCAGACAGGCACGGGCACGGTGACGGCCGACGGCGCAGTGACATTCTACAGCACAGTGGGCTCGGTCAATGTGTTCAGTCTTGCCGTGACAGGCAGCGGCGAAGGCTCTGAGCCTGGCGAGGAAACAGGCGGCGTTGAGGCAAAACTGCCCGATGTCGACCATTCCGTAGCCTCTACTGCAGCGAAAAACCAGGTTGTCGTGGCTCTCGCCGGAAGCAATCGCTACTACAATACAGCCGACGTGACGTCGATCGACCTTGCCGGCGGCGACATCTCTATAGCACAGGGGAACGATGTCGATACCTACACGGCAGCCATCAAGTCGCTGTCGTTCCGCAAGGCTACGGTAGCCAATGCCGACGGCAAGGTGGTGATCACCGAGGCTCAGGGATGGCTCGAGTCGGCCTACGTCAAGTTTGAGCCGTTTGCCGGAGCAACGACATACAACGTCTACGTGAAGGGCGGACAGTATGCCGACTTCACCAAGATAGACGGGCAACTCGTGCGCAACTACGGCACGTATGGCCGCGCCGACGTGGTGGGCCTCAAGGCAGCCTCCGACTATGTGCTGCGCGTGGTGCCTGTCGATGCCGATGGCAACGAACTGGCCGACAATGCCAACGAGGCAACGGCGCTCACCGTGAAGAACTACAGCCGTGAGGGCTTCGCCTTCATGGGCGGCTACGCCCCAGGCGCATACAATGCCGACGGCACGCTGAAGGCCGGAGCCAAGGTGTTCTATGTCACCAAGAACACGGCAAAGACCATCACCACCACCGTGAAGACCGGCTCGAAGGACACCAACGTTTCCGAGGTCACCGGACTGCAGGCCATCATCGACGCCTATCAGAAGGGCTACGACACAACGCCTATCGCCTTCCGCTTTATTGGTCTTATCGAGAAGGACAACCTCGATGCCATCAGTTCGTCGGAAGAAGGACTTCAGATAAAGGGTAAGAATGCCGACTCCGAACTCAATCTCACATTTGAGGGCATTGGCGACGATGCCACGGTGCGTGGTTTCGGATTCCTCGTGCGCAATGCCAAGAGCGTAGAGTTCCGCAATTTTGCCATACTGCGTTGTATGGACGACGGAATATCGCTCGACACCGACAATTCCAACATCTGGCTCCACCATATCGATGTTTTCTACGGCAAGAGCGGTTCTGGCGACCATGCCAAGGGCGACGGCGCCATCGACGTGAAGTCAGACTCGAAGTTTGTAACGCTCAGTTACTGCCGCTTCTGGGATACGGGCAAGTCAAACATGTTTGGCATGAAGAGCGAAAGCGGCCCCAACTATATTTCTTACGACCACAACTGGTTTGACCACAGCGATTCGCGCCATCCGCGCATTCGCACCATGTCTGTACACGTTTGGAACAACTATTTCGACAACTGTGCCAAGTACGGCGTGGGTGCTACGAGTGGAGCCAGCGTCTTTGTCGAAAACAACTACTTCCTAAAGACCAAGAAGCCTATCCTTGCCTCTCTGCAGGGCACCGATGCCAAGGGCTCAGGCACCTTCTCCGGCGAAGACGGCGGTATGATAAAGGCCTACGGCAACTATTTCGACCGCACCATAGCCCATTTCAGTTACTACACTCAGCAGAATCCCGATGCCACAACGGGCTACGACGCCTACGAGACGGCTTCGCGCGACGCTCAGGTGCCCTCTACGGAGGTTACTAAGGTGGGCGGCACATCCTATGACAACTTCGACACCAACGCCTCGCTGATGTACACCTACAATGCAGTGAGTGCCGAGGATGTTCCGGCTCTTGTCACCGGCTATTACGGCGCAGGCCGCTTGAACCACGGCGACATCACCTACACCTTCACCGACAACGTAGGCGACGACAATACCGACTCGGCTGTCGACAGCCAACTCTCGTCGCTTATCGACAACTACAAGTCGTCGCTCGTGGGCATCTTCGGCGACGAGAGTGCCGGCAGTGGCGAACAGGGAGGCAGCGATAACGGAGGCGGCGACAACGGTGGCGGCGATAACGGTGGCGAACAAGGTGGCGGCGAAACGCCCACAGGCACCATCGTGGCAACATTCGACGGCCAGCCGTCAAACAGCATGTTTACCGTGGGCGGCAGTTACGGCGACGGCAAGATAACCTACGAGGGAACTTACTACAAGAAGGGCGTCAAACTTGACAGCAATGGCTCCATCACCTTCACTCCGTCGCAGGACTACACCATGACTCTTGTGCTGGCCACGGTAAAGAAGGGTCGTGATGTCAAGGTCAACGGCACCAACACCAGCGGCGGCACGGAGAATACCGAGGGTGCATACTACACCGTCACTCCTGTCAGCATCACCGCCGGTACTGAGTATGTCCTCACCAAGGGCTCTGGCGAGTCCATGGTAATGGTGATAGTGCTCGAGCCTACAGCGCAATAGTCTACTGAAAGCACACAAAACAACTACTAAAACAAACGCTGAGGCGCTGACCTTCCTTTCGTGGAACAGGTCAGCGCCTCCTTTTTTCGCCACTGCTGTTTTTAAAAAAATTCCTGCTGTTTTAATTTTTGCCAGCGCTGTTTTAATTTTTAAAACCACTGCTTTTATTTTCGCCACAGCAGTGTTTTAAAAATTGTCACCACAAAGAAAACCCCACGCTCCTCGGGATGAGGGGCGTGGGATTTTTCAGTTACTTGCTGTCAGGATTAGTCGTCGATGATGTCAAAGTCCCATTCGCGCACGAGAACCTCATCGTCGCCGACAATCTGCTGTGCATCGTCGCTGATAAGTTCGAGCGTGCTTGCTGCCAGCATCTGCTGGTAGTGCAGTGCTATCTCCTGAGTATCTGGTGTCTGATATATCTTTTTCATATTTCTTCCGTTGTTTTAAGTTGTTAAACATGGGCCTTACTTCACAATCTTCTTGCCGTTCACTATCACGAGTCCCTTCCTGTCAGCGCTGACGCGACGGCCCGAGAGGTCGTAGGCGGGAGAGTTGACAGTTGACAGGGGAGAGCGGACAGTTGACGGTTGAATTCCTGTTGTGTTTTCTTCTGCGAAGATCACGTCGAGGGCAGGAGCCGAGGCAGGAGCCGTGCTTGTGCTGAGGTAAGCGCGGTTGGCACGCACTTTCTTGCCTGTCGCCTTGCGGAATTTCGGGGTGCTGCCGTCCATCTGCAGGATGTAGTTATACTTGCCGTCTGCGGTGGCTGCCACTGTCGTCTCTGCGGTTGTTCCCACCAGTTCGTTGTCGCTCACCGAGCCTCCCGTCGTCACAGGGATCTCGTAGGTGTCGGCAGCGTCGGCATAGAGTATCACGCCAGTGCCTGCAGGCACCACGTTGACCTTTGTCAGCACCACGCTCGTGCCGCTCACCTTCGCCGTGTATGCCTTCACGTCGCTGTCGGTGAAGTCCAGTGCCTGCTCCGAGCAGTATGTGGCATACTTCGCCGACGTGATGGTAACGGCTTCGATGGGCAGTCCCAGAGAATATGTGGGTGAACTGGTGCCCTTCTTGTAGAGATATACTGGGCTCTGTCCACCATCCTTATAGAAGCGGAAGTATCCACCCGTATTGTAACGAAATACTGCACCAGTGGCATAGCCTGACAGTTTAAGTTTTATGTCTGACTTGGATGTGAATGTTACGCTGATGGCGTAATATGCTGCAGTCTCTTTATAATCAGTTGCATTCAAACCATTTTTGTTGGACGAATTATAGTTGTATTTGCCATCCTGAGTCTTCAGAACATACCCCTTGCTGAGATCATCATCGTCGACGGCCTCAAGCGAAACGTAGTAATTATCTCCCCATTCTTTAGTGACTATGTCATTGGAGAGATTCTCTCCAGGATCCTTTGTCTGGTATTGTGCACCGATAGCATTAGCACCCGTTCCTCCTATCTTACCATTGGCGAAGCAACTGCTGCTGTAGGCGATGAGGTAGTTGCCGCGCCAGTCTGACAGGTCTGCCTCAACGCGGCGATATGCCACGGTGCCTTGTTTCAGAGTGAAGAAGGCATAGAGGGTAAGGTCGCTGTTAACGGCAGCATCGTTGGCAACGAAGACAGGACTGGCAACATCATTGGATGTGCTCCATCCTGCGAATGCCATGCCGCGCACAGCCGCTGGCTCGTCAAGACTGAGCGTTGCTCCGTCAACACGGTCAACGGGTGTCTGCTGTATGCCCGACACGTAGTAGGTAACGGTATGGATAGGCTTGTATGTAGCAGTAACGGTGACATCGGAGGTAGGCATCGTAAACTTGTCGTCGGTCACTGTGACACCATTGTGGGATGCATCTTCCACTACCCACTCGCCGAAGGCATAGTGGTCGTCGAGGTCGTAACTCAGAGTGATGGTCTCGCCAGCCTTGGCCGACGACTTATTGCTCGAGATAGTACCGCCGGTGGCCTGATTGATGGTGATGTCGTAGTTTACGTTGGTTGCAACGAATTTTGCCATCAGTTCTACATCGTTTGCAGGCATGGTGAACACCAGTGGATTAGCCTTTATACTGATGTCGTCAATGTCTGTAGTAGTCCATTCGTCGAAGGCATAGTTTGTGGCAGGTATTGGTGTCACTGTCACGGTGCTTCCATAGGCAATCTCTGTTGTCTCTCCGTTGTCAAGCACTACAGGGGCTGCATCGCCTACCTTGACAGACAATGTTCCATCTTCGGTTGTGGCCGTGAACGTATAGACGTGTGGAGTGAATGTTGCACTCAGCGTTGCTGCGGCTGCGGCAGTGGTGAGTGTCGTCGTGGCACTGGTGGCACTACCAAGCGTGCCTGATGTGACAGCCCATGTGGTGAAGTCGTAGCCAGTGGATGGTGTTGCAGTGATGTCAAGTTCGGTGTTGGCTTTCAGTTCCGTACCGCTTGATATGGCCACTCCTGCCTTCTCCACCAACAGCGTTCCGCCAACAGCGTCGGCTATGGTCAGTGCATACTTCGGCTGTATCTTCTCCAGAGTGATAGCAGCGGAGGCGAGCCAACTTGTGCCTAAGAAAGTGAATGAGGCACTGCTTTCTTCACCAGTCCATGTCTTGACAGTGCCGCCTTCCCATTTACTACTGTTTTCTGTCGATTGTGTTAGTGTTACGTTTGTGATGTTATATCCTGTGGGTGCTGTGAATTTCAATATATTCCCATTATATAAGCGAATATATCCGTCATCACCTCTGGTAGAGGTACTTGCGTTTCCTTTTTTGATGTTAACAGCAACGTTGTCAACACTCTTGTCAAAATCTCCGCTTAAACTATTTGTGTTTGATATGCCTAAGAAACTGGCGCTAAAGTTCACGGTTACGCTTGTAGGCTGTACATATTTGGTGACTACGGCAGAAACCACGTCGCTGGCATCCTTTCCGTCTTCCTTTGCCATGGCCTTGATGGTGGTTGTGGCATTGAGGTTGAGGACGAAAGGTGTTCCTGTGGTGGCGGTAGTCGGCGTAGATGTAGTCGGGTCGTTGCCGTCGGTGGTATAGTAAAGAGTTCCATTGCCAGTGATGGTCACCGTAACGTCGGTAGCCTCAGAGATAACCGTTGGACTGACGGTAATAGATGGGGTTGCAGTCTTTGTGTTGTCTACAACATTTACAGTGATGGTCTTGTCGCTGCTTGCCTCATAGGTTGATGTCTCTGCCTGACTAATGGTTATCGTGGTCTGACCGGCTGCCACGGCGGTTATCAATCCGGTATTGCTCACCGTGGCCACTTCTGTGTCGTTGGAAGTATAGGTTATCGCACCATCAGAACTTGAAGTGTAGGTTATTTGCGAAGTAGTATTGGAAGGCTTCGTTAGATTTACAGTGCTTCCAGATGTTATCGTGAAGTCGGAAGCGGTCTTAGCCTCTTTATAGAATTTTGCTTCTAAGAATTCAACAAATTTATTATTACTGTTATCAGTTACAGTGACATTAAATACAAACTTATAATAAGCATCTTCTCCAAATGACGTCAAAGGGGATGTTGGTGTGAAGGTCAGAGTGGAACTGGCATCGGGAGAAGATTTGGTTATCTCATCAATCTGTGTAGAGAAATCTGATTTATCGGAAACAATCAGTTTTATTGAGTTTATGGTTATTGATGAAGCTTCTCCTATCTTTAATTCAACTTTGGTAATGTCGGCTCCCATTGCTGTCTTTGAATAGACGGTACGGTCAGTGTCGGTTATAGATTTGCCACCAATTCTCCAACCGCTATGTGAAAGATCTTGTGTATTGCCATTGACATTCCATGTTATACCGTTTATAGTTATGTCACAATTATTGGCATAGGCACTGTTGGTACCTATTGTAGGTGTTAGTGTATAATAAAGAGCATACTCCGCCCACGCAGTATTTGCCCCCCCCCATTAGTAGGAGCATGGTGGTGAGGAGG
>CALFIY010000088.1 GCA_937877595.1 uncultured Prevotella sp. | reverse complement strand
GTGGTAGCCGAAGGAGCCGTAGTAGGGGTGCTCCTGTATGGCCATCACCTGTATGGCGTTGTATCCGTCTTTCTTCACTCGCGGCAGTATGCTCTTGGTGAACTCCTTGTATGTGCCCACCTTTTCGGCGTCCTGCGCCATACCCACGTGACATTCGTAGATGAGCAGTGGCGACTTGTCGGGCTTGAACGTCTTCTTTTTCCAGACGTAGGGCTCTGCCGGGTTCCACACCTGTGCCGAGAATATCTTGGTTTGCTCGTCCTGCACCACTCGGCGGCACCATGCCGGAATGCGCTCTCCCTGTCCGCCCTGCCAGTAGACCTTCATCTTGTAGAGTTGTCCGTGCTGCAGAGCCTTCTCGCTGAGGCGGAGTTCCCAGTTGCCCGTGCCCTCTATGCGCTTGCAGCGGTAACGCTCTTTCTCCTGCCAGTCGGAGAAGTCGCCTATGAGGTATATGTCGGTGGCGTTTGGCGCCCACTCGCGGAACACCCATCCGCGCTGCGTCTTGTGCAGTCCGTAGTAGAGGTGGCCCGAGGCAAACTCGGACAGTGTCTGCCGTCCATGTCGCGTCAGTTGGTCTATCTGCCACAGGGCGTGGTCGTGGCGTCCGCGTATGGCTTGCTCGAAGGGCTCGAGCCATGCGTCGTTTCTCACCAGCCCGATGTGGGCGGAGGCTGCCGCCTTCTTTGCCGTCGTCGTAGTCTTCTTCCTTGTTGTTGCCATAAATATCGTTTTAAAGTTCAACTGTCAACTGTCAACTGTTTTTCACCTTAAAAATCGCCTTCTTGAGGCTCTCCACTCCTGCTATGCATGGTGCATGTCCGTCCTGTGGAAAGAAGATGGCGAAGGCTCCCGGCCGGCATGTCACATAACTCTCTGCTGCCAGGCCCGGTATCTTGGTGATGTCCTTCTCGGCGTTGTATTCTGCCTGCGGCAGAGCCTCTCGCGGCGTGTAGCCGTAGGTCTCGGGAGCCGAGAGGGGTATCTGTATGTCTAACATCCTGTCGTGGGTCTCCAGCACGGCCTCGTCGGGCGTCTTGCCGCGTGCGGTGGTGATGTTAAGGAAGAGGTCGCGGCCCTCTATCTCGTACTTACCCTCGTCGAGAGCATTGAGGTCGTGGACGGCCAGGAAGTCTGCTACTTTCTGGAAGAGGGGGTTCACTGCAGCATACTTGTGCAGGTTGTCGAGCGTGTCGATGATCATAGTGCTTTTCTGTTTTAGGTTATGTTTTTAAAAATAATGTTGTTTCTTTTGGGCAAAGATACGCAGAATTCCTCTACGCAACAAAATATTTTTGCATCATTTTCCAACGGGTGCGCCATTTTTTTCACGGGAAGGGTAAAACATAACTTGCAGTTCTATACACAAAAATTCGTCAGCCTCGACAAGAAACGAGACTGACGATTCGCTTTGCGCTATACAACATGCTATTTTATGGCATAATTATTTTCCTGCCGTCAACAATATTCAGACCAATTTGTAGACTGGACAGCCTGCGTCCACCAAGGTTGTAAATAGTCATTAGGTATTCACAATTTTTTTTACATTTCATCCATTGAAGATAAGTTTTCAGTATTAAAGTTACCGGCAAGTGACCATGCGCATAAACAAGCAAGAACAGTTCACGCCCTGTCAGGACACGAACCTTCTGAACTGCTTGCTCTCGTGCGCGAATAATTTGCCGGTATTCGAATTGAGAGAGACAAGAACAGAAAGCCTATATATCTTTAAAAAGACTATCGAACGGGATGTATGACGACGCACTTTTCCGCTTCGCGGTTAATAATAGTTTGTCTCATTCCCCTGGAAGTGCCACACTTGGCATGGCTATGGCTCCCCATTGTTTGTCCTTACTGTCTAATTCTTAAAAAATAATTTAGTTAATTATAAATACTATTTATTAATATGGTATATCTGTAAGACTCTTGACTTCATGATTTTTACTTTTCCCTCACTTCCTGTCCTCCTGTCGGTGGCCACGAACGTAGGTACCCTGGGCTACGACGTTGCCATTTGAGTCCTTCTCAACAAAGCGACCATCGCGGCGGTCGTCGACATAGGAGCCCTCGAAACGGCGACCGGCGCTGTCCTGCTCGATGGCAGGACCATGACGGAGACCATGGCGGAAATGACCCTTGAACTTGGAGCCGTCGGCATAGCGGGCAATGCCCTCTCCATGGATGGTGCCGTCTTGAAACTGGCCCTCGAAGACATCGCCGTTGCGCATGGTGAGACGACCGCGGCCGTTGGGCTTGTCGGCATGCCACTCGCCCTGATAGGAACTGCCGTTGCTCCAGACGAGAAGGCCCTGCCCCTGCTTGTCACCACCGACGAAACTGCCCGTGTACTTGTCGCCATTGGCATAACTGAACACGCCCTGACCCGTGCGCTCGCCCTCGTAGTAGTCGCCCTCGTAGACGTCGCCGCTCTGAAATTTGTAGATGCCCTTGCCGTGGGGCCTGTCGAAGCGCCACTGGCCGATGTAGAGGTCGCCGTTGGAGTACTTGAAGATGCCGCGCCCATGGCGGAGATTGCTCTGAAACTGGCCCTCGTAGAAGGAACCGTCGGGCCAGTGAAACTCTCCGCGACCGCTCTTCATGTCGTCCTTCCACTGCCCCTTATACCAGGCGCCGCCTTGGAAGGTGTACTGACCCTGACCCTCGCGCTTGTCGTGGCGCCACTCGCCGTCGTAGCGGTCGCCATTGTAGTAGTACATCACGCCGTGGCCGTGCTGCTCGTCGACATACCACAGGCCGACGTACTTGTTGTTGTTCTGGAAGTAGAAGGTGCCCTGGCCGTGCTGATGGTCGTTGAGCCACGAACCCTCGTATTTCTCGCCGTCGGAGAAGGTGTAGGTGCCGCGACCCTGACGGCGGCCCTTCTGGTAGTCGCCCTCATACCAGTCGCCATTCTTGTAGGTAGTGCGACCCTTGCCATGGGGCTTGCCGCCTGCCATCTCGCCTTGGTAGTTGCCGCCGTCGGACGTGGTGCATGAGCCGAGGGTGATCTTCTGCGCCGCAGCAGACGAGGCGCAAAGCGCGATAAATATTGAAAGGATGTATCTCGATGTTGTCATATATATGTTTTTCTCTTTTTTTCTCCCTGCAAAAATATGGTTTATTTGGCCAAAGGTAAACAAAAAAGGCTGCAACGGCCAAGACTATTAAAAAATTTTCACTAACTTTGCATTTCATTATAATGTCAGCAAAATAAAACAAAAAAGTGCAACGCAACATGAAGAGACTATGCCGGGCCGCCATGGCCCTCGCGCTGGCCGCGACCCTATGGACAGCATGCAGCCAGAGCAGCAGGCGACAGGCCAAGTACGAACAGATGATAGACAGCATACGCAGGGCGGAAGTGGCCCGCACACTGCTCAAGGCTGACGGCGTCGGCGACCCCGTGGCCACATTCTTCGACACGCTGGCGCTTAAGCCGCTGCCCATGCAGTACTCTAAGGGATTTGTCGACTATCTGCCGCAGATGAAGCAAGTGCCTGCCGACTTTAACGCACGCTTCGACTATGCGAGCGACGCCGTGCTCTACGCCATGAGGCTGCCCTCTGCCGGCGACCACAGGCTGGCAGTGGTGGCAGAGAGGCTCGACTCGGCCACCACGCTGCTCTATCTCTGCACACTCAACAGCGACTACGTGCTCGAGGACAGGCTGCTGATGTACGAGGAGAAGCGGGAAGAGCGCAAGGGCGAGAAAGGCACCGTCAGACAGGAGTACTACATCACGTCCGACCACGAGATAACGCTGCTCAGGCACTTCCGCCCCGACGCCCCCGCTGCCGCAGCAACAGAGGAGAGTGCGCGTCGATACATAGTGAACAACGAAGGCCTGTTTGAGGAAATAATAATAGAATTGTAATCTCTCACCTCTCAATGGTCAATGGTCAATGACCACCTTTCCGCTCGGCTCCGCCGCTTTGGCCTTGGTCAAAGAACTGTCAACTCCCCCAACTCTCACTCCCTATACACCCACGACGCTACGCTGTTGACCCACGGAATGGAAATCCGGAACCAGCGGTAGCCGCTCACCTCCTTGCCGCCGAAGCGAAGAATGAAGTCGCGGTAAGGATTTTTTCGTAACGGAAGGCCCACATCGACAAAACGAATATGCGCCATGCCCGAGGCACTGGCGTCAAGAATGGCCTGCCACACGGTGACGGCACGCGGATAGAAAGGAGCATAACTCTTGCCACGGGCACTGGAGTACCACAGATAGGCGTCGCCGCCCGACATGACACAGGCACAGCAGCCTATCACACGGTCGCGGTACTTGGCAATATAGAGACGGCCGCGGCCGCTCTCCACGAGGCCACGGAAGAAACTCCCGTCGGGAACATATCGCCAAGGCCGCAGCCAGTTGTGCTGATGCAGCAGACAGTCGAACCCCTTAAAATCCTGTTCCGTCTCAACCTGCCCCACCACAACACCACGGCCGAGCGCTGTCTCTATATGGCGCTTCTGGCGAGGCAGAATACGCTCCTCGGGACTGCGCGAATGAAGCGAGTTGTGAATGTTCATCCACTTCACAGGAAAAAAGCCCGACGTACGCAGTTTCTTGTAGCCGAACATCTTGTGCGACAGATGGCTGAACTCCATATAGAAGGCACGCCGCCCGAACCTTCCCACCAGAGCGTCGACCATCATGCCAAACCACTCCTGGCGGTGCTCGTCGCCGTCATACTCGCCGTCGCCCATCACACGCAGATGCATCACCAGCCACGGCGGAAGCCACGACCGCTTGTAGCGCACCACGGCAAGCATGTGGGCTGCCACACGCCCCTCGCCGTCGCTCAGCACCGCCATGTAAGGCTTGTGGCGAGGCGTTCGCTCGCACAGCAGCATAAGGTCTGGACTGTGAAAATAGTCGGTCGAGACCATAGGAGGAAGGTCGCTGGCATGCTCGTAGATGCGGACGCTCGGCTTATTCATATTGCAAATGTAAACAAAAAGCAATGACTTCGCCAACTCATAATGCAATATTTTTCTCCCATGTTTCGCATAAAAAAAGTTAAATGTTTGCCCGTCTACGAAAATCAGACTACTTTTGTCAATGGTCATGGAAAACAATGTAACAATAGCCATACCTGTATACAACGCTGCCGCCAGTCTGCGTGACACTTTGGAGTCGGCTCTGGCACAGACTTTCGCCGACATAGAATTCCTCATACTCGACGACTGCGGCACCGACGGCTCGATGGACATCGTCTGCGAAATGCAGAGACAGCATCCGCGAGGCAGCAGCATACGCATCGTCAGACAGCCGCACAACATGGGCGTAGGCGCTGCGCGAAACCGCATACTCGACGAGGCGCGCGGCAGATACCTCTACTTCCTCGACGCCGACGACCTACTTGCCCCCAATGCCATAGAACTTCTGCACAACGAGGCCGTGACACACGATGCACAACTCGTCTACGGCTCGTACGAGAGGATTGAGAAGCACGACGACGGGACAACGAGCAACCAACTCTGCTGCTATCCCGACAAAGTCTTCCACGGCAACGACGACTTTGCCCAGTACGCTTACAGCCGCTACGCAGCCATACAGGCATCCGTGTGGAACATACTGATAGACACCGACATCATACGACGCAACAAACTACGCTTCCAGCAAACTAACTACTGGGAGGACTTCGCCTTCAACATGGACCTACCATCCTACGTCAGTCGGGCAGCAATGACATCGCGCATCACATATTATTATATATGCCACAGCGGCTCGCTCTCCCACTTCCAGCAGCGACAGACAATAGCAAAGCAGGAGATCACCGCTACAATACAACTCGTGGAGGGACTGAAGCAGCAGAGCCATCTCTACAAAGACAGAACCTACTTCGCCAAGAGAATGGCCAAGGTGATGATGACCGACCTCTACATTGTATGCGACATCCTACACTCACGCAGCAAGATAACTCCGCCATTCTCCAACACCGAACTGCGCGACATAATGCGCTCGCCGCTCACACTAAGGGAAACTCTCGCCCTGCGGCAGAAGCGCGCAGCCAACCTCTCGCTCTACATGCTCGGAAAACTGCCGGCATGGCTCGCCGTCGCCATAATGCTGTGCATGGGCAAAGTCAAGCATCTCATCTGACAACAAAAAAGCCTCCTCACAATTTTTTAGAAAAGCATGGCCTGGTATACTAAATACATGTCCGTCTACGGCAAACCACTCAGCGAGGTGCCCGAAAAAATCATCACCGAGACCAGAGAGCGCATTGCAGCACTGCAAAGCAGCGAGCCCCTGGCGTCCATTGTCGTCATTGCATACAACGAGGAGAGACACCTGCTGGCATGCCTGTGGGCACTGAGCGAGATACAGTGCACATACCCCGTCGAGATAATTGGCGTCGACAACGACTCCACCGACCGCACTGCCGAAATCTACCAGAAGACAGGAGTGCCCTACTATACCGAACATCAGCACTCGTGCGGATATGCACGGCGCTGCGGCCTGCAACATGCACGCGGACGCTTCTACTTCGACGTCGACAGCGACACTCTCTACCCACCACTCTACCACGAAGTCATGCTCCAACACCTGCTGAAGCCAGGCGTCAGTTGCGCCTCAGCCACATGGAGTTACTTTCCCGACCCACAGCATGGCAGGATAGGACTCAGACTGTTTGAGGCAGCACGCGATACGTTCCTCTGGATACAGCACTTCAAGCGGCCCGAACTCTCTGTGCGCGGCCTCGTCTTTGCATATAATGCCGACTACGGCCGCCGCGAGCCATACCGCGTAGACATCATACGAGGAGAAGACGGCTCCATGGCCCTAGCACTGAAAAAGTACGGACGCATAGCATTCGTGCGCGACAGTCGATGCCGCGCCATAACAGGCTATGGTACTATAGGCCACCAGTCGCTCTGGCAGAGTTTCCTACACCATGTGCGCGTTCAGTTGCGCGGCATCTCACGCATTTTCCACTCCACCGACCACTACGACGACGAGGCTGACAATCTCGTGAAGCACAGCCAATGAAAATAGTTTACTTTTACCCGCAGTTCATTCCACATGCCGGCACGGAGCGCATCTTGATAGACAAGATGAACTATCTGGCCGGGCTGGAAGGCTATGAGGTAGTAATGCTGACCTTCGAGCAGGGCACCCACCCTGTGGCATTCTCTTTGTCGCCAAAAGTACGACATATCGACCTCGACGTCCACTACTATCCATACTATAAGCAGCCACGCCCAGTGCGCTTCTATCGCTGGTGGCAGTTAGACAAACTGCTGCGCCAACGCTACAACGCTCTGATGGAAGAGTTGCGCCCCGACATAGTGATAACAACAACCTACTATGCCACCGTGATGGAGACCGTGGCCCAGTGCCCCACACCATACGCAAAAGTTCTCGAGTCGCACATCGACCGCCGCTTCATACTGAGCAACGACCCAGCCAACCGCAAGTCGCTGCTCCGATGGCTCCACATGCTACGCGACATGCACCGCGTTGTGACAAGCGCACGAAATTTCGACATCCTCGTCGCCCTGAAACAGGCAGATGCCGACGACTGGGCAAAATTCGTCAAGACAACCGTCATCTCTAACATCGTACATCTCAACGACACCGACACCTGCAGCAGCCAAGAAGAGAAAAGAGTTATCTTCGTCGGCAGATACGCCCCGCAGAAAGGACTGCCGTCACTGCTGCAAATATGGAAACAGGTACAGCCACTACATCCCGACTGGCACCTCGACCTCTACGGCGACGGCGAACTCTACGAATGGCTTTGCAGCGAAGCGGCCAGCCTCCGCATGAACATACACGTCAACAAGCCCACCACAAACATCTTCAACTGCTACCGCAGCAGTTCCATCTTCGTCCTCACGTCCGTCTACGAACCTTTCGGACTTGTGATGCCCGAAGCCATGAGTTGCGGACTACCCATCGTCTCGTTCGACAGCCCCTCCGGTCCTGCTGAGATCATCACCGACGGCGTCGACGGCTTCCTCATCCCACAGAGAGACTGCACCTTGTTTGCACAGCGCCTCGACATGCTTATGAGCCAACCCGACCTGCGCAAACAGTTCTCACAGAACGCTATCCGCTCCTCGCAGCGCTTTGCACCGGAGCGCATCATGCCACAGTGGACTCACCTCTTCCAACAACTCACCACTCACCCCTAACCTGTCCGCTGTCAATGGTCAATGGTCAATGATCAATGTTCAATTAAAAAAAGCAGAGCCGACTGGCTCTGCTTTTTTGCTCCAAATCTTACTCTCCCTGTAACTGAACAATGAAGTAGCCCTTCTTGCCCGTAGGATAGAGACCGCGCACAATGAGCACAGGCTCACGGCTGGTCGATGCCTCACTGACAGCCGACTGAAGATCATCTACAGACTTCACGGCAGTATCGTTGACACGCTGTATGATAAAGCCACGTGGTATGCCAGCATCCTTTATCTTGCCACCGTTCACCTTCAGCACCTCAAGACCATACTGGATGCCGAGTTGCTCCTTTTGCGCACTGGTGACAGGACGGAAGTCAGCGCCAAGCACGTCAATGTCAGCATTCTTTACAACCTTCGTAGTGCCTTGTTCATTCTTCAGAGTGACCGTCTTGGTCTGCTTCTTCTTGTTGTGCAGATAGGTCAGTGTCACCTGGTCGCCAGGACGCTTCTGTGCTATCTGCTCTTGCAGTTCAGCCATCTTGGTAACTTTCTTCTGGTCGACGGCAATGATCACATCGCCCTCCTCAATGCCGGCACTCTCGGCAGCACCGCCTTCAACGACTTTCGCCACATAGATGCCCTCCATCGTACCGAGGTCAACATCTTTGCCCTGGTCTTTCTGGCTGTCTACATAGTTCTTCACGTCAGTGCCCTGAATGCCTATCATGGCGCGCTGCACTGTGCCATACTTCTTCAAGTCGTCAACAACCTTGTTCATTATTACAGTAGGAATGGCAAAGCCGTAGCCGCTGTACGAACCAGTCTGCGAATAAAGCATGGCATTGATACCAATGAGTTCACCACGAGTGTTGACAAGCGCACCACCTGAGTTGCCTGCGTTAATGGCAGCATCGGTCTGTATGAACGACTCCACGCCGTTGGCACCGAGCGAACGGGCTTTGGCACTCACGATACCAGCCGTGACAGTGTTGTTAAGACCAAGAGGATTGCCCACTGCAAGCACCCATTCGCCCACCTTCACGTCGTTGGAGTTGGCAATGACAATGGCAGGCAACTGCTTGGCGTCAATCTTGAGCAGCGCAAGGTCGGTAGTCTTGTCCGTACCGATGATGCGTGCAGAATATTCCTTACTCCCCTCGTTGAGCGTCACCGTAAGTTCGTCGGCACCATCCACCACGTGATTGTTTGTCACAATGTATCCGTCGGCAGATATGATGACGCCACTACCGGCCGATGCGCGCTTCGGGGTCTGCACCTGGCGCTGGCGCTTTCCGCCATTTCCTCCCTGTCCGCGTCCGAAGAAACCGCCAAACGGGTCGGAGAAAAAGTCCTCGAAAGGATCACTGTACTCCACGGTCTGAATCTTTGAATTCGTGACCGACTTAATATACACTACCGACTGAAGCGACTTCTCTGCCGCATAGGTGAGATCAACGGGTTGTCCCGGCGCCACTGCCACAGCAGGAGCAGCCTGTGTCTGGTTGCACGAGGCAGCCGAGAAGGCAATCACGAGAAAGGAGACTGCCGGCATAATGTTTTTCACAATCTTTTTCATAATCCTATTTTCGTTAGTTGATAAATGGTTTTCGTTTCCGATGAAAACGTGTGTGCAAATTTAGGGGCATTTTTCATTACTACGACAATTTGTCAGTGCTTTTTGTCGCAATTTAACAATTTTGGCGCCATGCTTAACGGCTGTTTGAAAATCGCCGCAATGTGGTTAAAAAAAACGAAAAAATTCCCACATATTATATTAATATATGAAATAATATCTATCTTTGTATGTCGTATAATTCTACGCTCTAAAACAACCCTATTATAACTTTTAATCAGAATTATGGAAAACAACGCACAACTCATTGCACAGTGCGAGGCACGTGCAAAGCAATGGCTCTCACCAGCCTTCGACGAGGAGACACGCAAAGCAGTACAGGAAATGCTCGACGCCAACGACAAGACGGCTCTCATTGACGCTTTCTATCAGAACCTGGAATTCGGAACTGGCGGTCTGCGTGGCATTATGGGTGCCGGTACCAACCGCATGAACAAATACATTGTCGGCATGGCTACGCAGGGTTTTGCCAACTATGTCCTCAAGGCATTTCCCGGCCGCAAGGACCTCTCTGTAGTAGTAGGCCATGACTGCCGCAACAACGGCAGAATGTTTGCAGAGACCGTGGCCGACATCTTCTCGGCAAACGGCATAAAGGTATATCTCTTTGAGAGCCTTCGCCCGACGCCGGAAATTTCGTTTGCCATTCGCCAACTCGGTGCACAGGCTGGCGTCAACGTCACAGCATCGCACAACCCAAAGGAGTACAATGGCTACAAAGCCTACTGGGAAGACGGTGCACAGGTGCTTAGCCCACACGACACCGGCATCATTGACGAGGTAAACAAAGTGACCATCGACGATGTTAAATTCGACGGCAACAAAGAACTTATTGACATCATCGGCGGAGAAATGGACTGGGACTACCTGCAGGCAGTCAAGGAAGCAATGGTAGATCAGGACGTCATTCTAAGACAAAAGGATCTGAACATCGTATACTCTCCGATGCACGGCACCGGACGTGTAATCATACCCGAGGCACTGCGCTCTTGGGGTTTCCAAAACATACATGTCGTACCTGAGCAGATGGTTATCGACGGCAACTTCCCCACTGTTGTTAGTCCAAACCCAGAAAACGCAGAGGCAATGACGCTCGGAATGAAACTGGGAACCCGTTTGAATGCCGATCTCGTCATTGCAAGTGACCCTGATGCCGACCGACTTGCCATAGTTTGCCGCAACAAAAAGGGCGAATGGGAGATACTGAACGGCAACCAGACCTGCATGATGTTCTGCTGGTATATCATTGCCAACAAGAAGAAACTCGGTCAACTGAAAGGCAACGAATTCCTTGTGAAAACCATCGTTACCACAGAGGCCATTGCCGAGATTGCCAAGAAGAACGGCGTTGAACTCCGCGACTGCTACACTGGCTTCAAGTGGATTGCCAATGAGATTCGCATCAGCGAAGGCAAGCAGAAATATATCGGCGGCGGCGAAGAGAGTTTCGGCTTCCTGCCGTTCGACAAGGTGCGCGACAAGGACTCCCCCGCCAGCATCTGTCTGATTTGCGAGATTGCAGCATGGGCAAAGGACAACGGCCGCACGCTCTACGACCTGCTCATGGACATCTACGCAGAATACGGCTTCTCGCGCGAAGTTACCATCAACGTTGTTAAGCCAGGCAAGAGCGGCGCCGACGAGATAAAGCAGATGATGGTCGATTTCCGCAACAATCCACCACGCGAACTTGGCGGCTCAAAGGTTGTTCTTGTCAAAGACTATCAGACTCTGGAAGGCAAGCATGCCGACGGAAAAGTTGAAAAACTCAACATGCCGACCACAAGCAATGTGCTTCAGTGGTTCTGCGAAGACGGCACTAAGATCAGCGTACGTCCTTCCGGCACAGAGCCTAAGATCAAGTTCTACACTGAGGTGAAGGATCCCTCGTTCAAGTGCGCCGATTGCTACGAGCGCTGCATGAAGGCCGCCGACGAAAATATTGCAGCCATCAAGAAGAGCCTCAACCTTGACTGATTACCCACAAACTTCAAGAAGAAGAAATTCTCCGCAATGAATGTTTGCATCTTTACGGGAGCACGCCCAAACTTTGTGAAGGCGGCTCCCATTATTCGCGCCATACAGAAGACTGCCGGCATAGCCTATCAGTTGGTCTATGCCGGCAGTTCTGCCGACCCCACCCTTGAGCCCACGCTCTTCGACGACCTACAGATGCCGCGCCCTGACGTTTTCCTCGGCGTGGACTGTGTAAATCTCAACGAACTGACAGGACGCGTGATGGCAGAATTCGAAGCCTATCTCGACAGCAACGCCATAGACACGGTGATCGTCGTCGACGATCTTGCTTCGACAATGGCAGCAGCCATCGTAGCGAAGAAGCGCGGTCTGCGCTTGGCGCACATCGTGGCAGGCACGCGCTCGTTCGACATCAGCATGCCAAAGGAAGTAAACCGCCTTGTTATCGACGGACTGAGCGACATGCTGTTCACCGCAGGCGCCGGCTCAGTAAGCATTGCCACACGCGAGGGCGCGGAAATGAACCGCATCCATATGGTCGGCAACATCCTAATGGACACCCTGCGCTACAATCATGACCGCTGGAAGAGACCTGTCTGTCTCGACGACATTCCCGACGGCGGATATATAGTGCTTACCATAAACCGAAAGGCCCTTTTGGCCAATCGCGACAACATGCAACTCATGCTCAGCGCCATAACAGAAGCCTCAGGCAGCGTGCCCGTCATAGCACCGCTGCGCCAGGAGTCGCGCACTGTCGTTGAGCAGTTGAGCCACAATCTTGTCATCATCCCATCCTTATCCTATCTCGAGTTCGGCTATCTCACGAGCAATGCCATGGGCGTTGTTACCGACTCCGGCAACGTGGCAGAAGAAGCCACGTTCAATCATGTGCCCTGCGCTACGCTCAACTCATATACCGAACACATTGAAACCG
Source organism: uncultured Prevotella sp. (assembly GCA_937877595.1). GTDB lineage: Bacteria > Bacteroidota > Bacteroidia > Bacteroidales > Bacteroidaceae > Prevotella. The sequence goes on along the minus strand of CALFIY010000088.1, from coordinate 7,140 downwards.
TTCGTCAGGGCACCAATGTGCTCGTTGGCGAGGACGCCAAACTTTTGAGAGAGGCTGTCGCCGACATGGTGAAAGGCCAGTGGAAGAGCAGTTCACTGCCCGACCGATGGGACGGCCGCACTGCCGAGCGCATTGTGCAGACTCTAATGTCATGACAAAACTTCTATCGCTCATCCTTGGCTATCTGTCAGACCTGCTGATAGGCGACCCCGAGCGTCTGCCTCACCCCGTGGTAGGTTTCGGAAAACTGATAGGCAGGGGTGAGCGATTGCTTAATCGCAACAATCACCGCATGGCGAAAGGCGCCCTTATGGCCGTCACCCTGACAGCATCGGTCTTTGCCGCAACGTGGATCCTCTTGTACCTTGCCGATTCCCTGTCGCCAGTCTTGGGTGTTGTCCTGCGCTCTGTTGCCGTTTTCTTCTGTCTGGCAGGAACCACGCTGATACGCGAAGTTCGCCAGGTGTTCTATGCCGTAGACAGAAGTCTTGACGAAGGCCGCAGACAAGTGGCACGCATTGTCGGGCGAGACACCGACAGCCTGACGGCTCAGGAAGTGCGCACCGCTGCTCTGGAGACATTGTCCGAAAATCTCAGTGACGGCGTGATTGCCCCACTCTTTTGGCTGGCAGTTTTTGGCATACCAGGCATGATGGCCTATAAGATGATTAACACGCTCGACTCCATGGTGGGCTACCGCACTGAGCGTTTCCTGCTCTTCGGCAGATGGGCAGCACGCATAGACGATGTGGCCAACTGGCTGCCGGCACGCCTCACCGCCCTCCTCATGCTTGCCAGCACATGGACGTGGCGACTGCTTCCCACGGTATGGCGCAATGGCAGATTCCATGCCAGTCCCAACAGCGGCTATCCCGAAGCGGCTCTTGCTGCCATACTCGACTGCCAGTTTGGAGGGCCGCATAATTATTTCGGCCAACTCTTCGACAAGCCCTACATCGGCAGCAACCCACGTGAGATAACCACCGCCGACATGCAACGCGCCACTGCCGTCAACCGACGTGCCGAACTGCTCATGGTGATAATTGTCACAGCAGTGTTCTATGCCGGATGTTTCATATAAGAAATCTTTGCGCCATGCCTAATACACCACTCCATCCCCTCATGTTCGTCGGCACCGGCAGCGATGTCGGCAAGAGCGTCATAGCGACAGCCTTCTGCCGCATTTTCCTGCAAGACGGCTATCACCCAGCACCTTTCAAGGCACAGAACATGTCGCTCAACTCCTTCGCCACGCCCGACGGTCTCGAGATAGGACGCGCGCAAGCCGTCCAGGCTGAGGCTGCCGGCATAGCATGCCATACCGACATGAACCCCGTACTGCTGAAGCCGCAGTCAGACCATACCTCGCAAGTCATATTGCATGGCAAGCCGACAGGAAATCAGAATGCCAGGCAATACTTCCGTAGCGAGGGACGCGAATGGCTGTGCTGCGAAGTCCACAATGCCTTCGACCGTCTGCAACAGCAGTATAATCCCGTTGTGATGGAAGGTGCCGGCAGTATCTCGGAGATTAATCTTCGCCACACAGACATTGTCAATATGCCGATGGCCATGTATGCAGGCGCCGACGTTGTCCTCGTTGCCGACATTGACCGCGGTGGTGTCTTCGCGTCTGTCTATGGTAGTCTGATGCTTCTTCCCGAAGATGAGCGCGCACTCGTTAAGGGCATTATTATCAATAAGTTTCGCGGCGACATTGAACTGTTTCGCCCTGGTGTTAAAATGATGGAGGACCTGTGCCATGTGCCAGTCTTGGGAGTCATTCCCTATCTCACCGACGTCCATATAGAAGAGGAAGACAGCATGTCGCTCGAGTCATCGCAGTGCCGTCATGCCTCGCATGAGCCCGGAGTGATCAATATTGCCGTTGTCCGACTGCGCCACATGAGCAATTTCACCGACTTCGATGCCATAGAGCATCTCGCGCGCGTACATATTTATTATAGTAGCACCCCTGCCGACCTTGCCGATGCCGACATAATTATCATCCCCGGGTCTAAATCCACCATCGACGACCTGAGTCGTCTGCACAGTAGCGGCATGGCCGATGCCATTCGTGCCGCCTCGGTTCGTAGCGCCACTGTGCTCGGCATTTGCGGCGGCTATCAGATGATGGGGCAAGAGGTCAACGACCCGTTGCACATCGAGGGCGACGTCACGCAGTGCAAGGGACTGGGTCTGTTGCCCGTCGTGACAACCATTACCGCCGAGAAAGTCACACGTCAGGTGACGTGCGAATATGGCTCCGGCTACGAAATCCATCAAGGCACGACCACCCTCACAGGCTCTGCCGCTCCCCTGCTCCACCTTTCCGACGGTTCCACCGACGGCTACAAGTCGGGCAGATGCATGGGAACATATCTGCACGGCATTCTCGACAACCTTCCGTTTGTCGAAATGCTTCTGCAGCCACACGTCACGCAGTCAGTCGAAGCCGCAGGAAGCATCATGTCATATTCCGACTTCAAGCAGCAACAGTACGACTTGCTTGCCGAGCACGTGAGAAACAATGTCAATATGGACAGAATCTATAAGTTCCTCACTGCGAAAAAATAATACGACAGTATAGCAAAGAGTAAAAAAATACATACCTTTGCACGAGTTATAACAGATAACAGGAACTAAATAACAAATCACAATGAAGATTTCAGTACCTTCCGCACGCCATCTGCTCGCGCTTGCTGCCATATCGCTTTCGGTAGAGGCAAGTGCACAGACAGGAGCCATCACCGCCGACATGCTGAAGCAGATAGAGCGTCAGCAGGCGCCAACTGCCGCCGACCGTGCACTGCGCAACGCACTGGCCTCAAATGCTATCGACCAACTGGCGCTCAATCAGAAGAACACTGGTGAGATTGACACCTATTTCAGCGTCGAGACAAAGAAACAAAGCATCGCCGACCAGAAGCAGTCAGGACGTTGCTGGATGTTCAGCGGACTTAACGTCCTGAGAGCCAACTTTGCCAAGCGCACCGACTCGCTCACGGTAGAACTCTCCCACGACTATCTGTTCTTCTGGGACCAGTTGGAGAAAGCCAACCTCATGTTGCAGGGAGTGATAGATACCGGCAAGAAGCCCATTGACGACCAGCGCGTACAGTTCTTCTTCCACAGTCCTATCAACGACGGCGGAACTTTCTGCGGCGTAGCAGACCTGGCAGAGAAATACGGCATAGTGCCAAAGAGCATACAGCCGGAGACCTTTGCTGCCGACAACACCTCGCGCATGTCGTCGCTCATCAAGTCGAAGTTGCGCGAACAGGGACTGGAATTGCGCAAGATGGTAGCCGACGGCAAGAAGGCTTCCGACATAGAGAAGCGCAAGACCGCCATGCTTTCAGAGATATACCACATGCTCGTCATCACGCTCGGCGAACCTGTCAAGGAGTTCCAGTATGTCTTCCGCGACAAGAACGGCAAGGCCATAGGCACACCCAAGACCTACACCCCGAAGAGTTTCTACGACGAGGTGGTCGGTGCTCCGCTCAACGGCAGTTTCATCATGGTGATGAACGACCCGCGCCGTCCATACTATAAGACTTACGAAGTGGAATACGACCGCCATACATACGACGGCCACAACTGGAAATACCTCAACCTCCCGATGGAAGACATTGAGACCATTGCCATTGCTTCCCTTAAGGACGGCCGCAAACTCTACTCGAGTTACGACGTTGGCAAGCAACTCGACCGCAAGCGCGGATACTGCGACACCGAAAACTACGACTATGCCTCGCTCTTCGGCACCACGTTCAACATGACAAAGGCTGAGCGCATCTCAACCTTCGACAGCGGCTCCACACATGCCATGACTCTCACAGCCGTCGACCTCGACGCACAGGGCAATGCCCTGAAGTGGAAAGTTGAGAATTCATGGGGCCCGTCATGGGGACAGCAGGGACACCTTGTTATGACGGCCCGCTGGTTCCGCGAATACATGTTCCGCCTTGTTGTCGACAAGCAGTACGTCAGCGAGAAGTTGCTCCGCGACTACGAACAGAAGCCGACAATGGTAATGCCTGAAGATCCGCTCTTTTTGATGGACGAATGAGCATCCGCATGCCTATCGCTCAAAGTGCTGATAGTCTTTCACCGTGCGCCAGTCGCCGCCCCAGCGAAAGCCATGAGCCGTAAAGAGCCGATAGCATAGGTCGTTCTTATTGAGTTTATACTTGAACTGCCGCTGGCGATTCCTATATGGTCTGCCAGTGGCAGGCTGTATTATCAGAGTGCCGTCGCTGCGGCGGCGCACGCATGGATTGTACAGCGGATTGATGTCAATGGCCATGCCGCGCGCATGGGCAGACAACTTCTTGCTGCCGGCAACGGCACGGTAGCAGTAGCACGACGTGTTGTTGGCCCTCATCGACTGCTCGTCGTCATCACCATATTCAGAGATAGGCCTTATCCGCTCTATAGGATATTTTGCACGGTATAGTTCTGCAAAAATCTCACGCAAGTCGGACGATATCTCCTTGTTGCATATTATCACGCCCTCGTGCGTAGTGCCCTCTGCATCTACATGCTTCACCGTCAGTGTGTCGAGTTTCACGCCTGCCGGCTGAGCATCGCAGGCTACACATGCCGTCATAGCCAGGACAGCGACCGCCAGCCTGTGCCTCAGCCCATACCTTGCCGTTACCCTTGTCAGTTCTGCCATATCGCTTGCAGTCAGTGTTTGATGTATAAAAACTTGATGCAAAAATACAGAAAAAGCGAAAAAAATATCACTTCTTCTGCTTTATTTCGTAATTTTGCGCCATCAACAAACGGAACACCACATCGTGAGCCGTTTTCAACGACACAACACCACCTACAAGAGATGGACAAGCATGCTAATGAGATATTGCTGAAGAATGTAGCCATTCTTTCGCACCACTCAGAGAAAGAAGATAGTATGATGCCGGCCGGCAACGCCCCGCTTCCTTCGGTTGAAGGCGTTCGCGACATCGTGAGTTTAGTAAAGTGCATCATCTTCAGCGACTATTTCTACGAGCGCCAGCCTCAGGAAGAGATCCGCTCCTACTATATAGGCGTCAAGATGGAACAACTCTACCGCGAACTGTGTCAGCAGATATCCCGCGGACTTCTTTTCTGCGGCAGCATGAGTCAGGAGGAAGCCGCGAAGCAGGCAGAGACACTCGCCCTGGAATTTATCGACGAACTGCCGGAAGTTAAGCGTGTCCTCTACACCGACATTCAGGCCATGTTCGACAACGACCCTGCCGCTATGACCTATGGCGAAGTCATCTTCTGCTATCCTGTTGCCAACGCCATGACCCACTATCGCATTGCCCATGCACTCCACAAGAGGCAGATTCCCGTCATTCCCCGCATCATCACCGAGCAGGCCCATTCCAAGACTGGTATCGACATCCACCCAGGTGCCACCATCGGTGAGTATTTTGCCATCGACCACGGCACTGGTGTCGTGATTGGCGAGACCTGCATCATCGGCGATCACGTCACTCTGTATCAGGGTGTCACGCTCGGCGCAAAGAGTTTCAAGTACGACGAGCAGGGCAACATGCTCAACGTTCCGCGCCACCCCATTCTCGAAGACTATGTCACCGTCTACTCCAATGCTTCCATCCTTGGACGCATCACGATAGGCCACCATTCTGTAGTGGGTGGCAACATCTGGATGACACACGACCTCCCACCATACTCACGCCTGCAGCAGTCGAAAGCCATCGACACCTCGTTCAGCGGTGGACTTGGCATATAATGCCATGCGTTAAAAAACAATAATCTTACACTGGCAAGACATGTCGTTAGGCACAAATTGACTAACTTTGCATGATATTAAAGTAACTACAATAATTCAACACTATGAAAATTTCTCACATTGAACATCTGGGCATTGCCGTCCAGAGTATCGAAGAGAGCCTGCCCTTCTTCAAGGAGGTGCTCGGCCTGGAATGTTACGCTACTGAAGTAGTAGAAGACCAGAAGGTGAAGACCGCATTCCTTCGCTGCGGCGAAGTAAAACTGGAACTGCTGGAGCCGACAAGTCCTGAGAGCACCATACAGAAATGGCTTGACAAGGGCAACAAGGGCGTGCATCACGTAGCCTTCTGCGTGGAAGACGGTGTGGCCAACGCACTGGCTGAGGTGTCAGAAAAGGGCGTTCGCCTGATTGACCAGCAACCTCGCAAGGGCGCAGAGCAACTCAACATAGCATTCCTGCATCCGAAATCGACATGCGGAGTGTTGACAGAACTGTGCGAGCATCCCGAATAAAGCAACGACGTAATAACGTAATAACGTGATAACGCAACAACGTAATAACGCAATAACGATATAACGCAAAATAACAACAATGAGTAAGCAACTGGAAAAAATCAAACAACTGATTGAGAAGCGCGAGGCGGCGCGTCTCGGCGGTGGCGAGAAAGCCATACAGAAGCAGCACGACAAGGGAAAATATACTGCCCGTGAGCGCATTGAAATGCTGCTCGACAAGGGCTCTTTTGAAGAGTACGACATGTTCAAGGAGCACCGCTGCCATAATTTCGGCATGGAGAAGAAGCAGTTCCTTGGCGATGGCGTTGTAGCCGGTTCCGGAACTATCGACGGTCGTCTGGTATTTATCTTTGCACAGGACTTCACCGTGCATGCTGGTTCTTTGTCGGAGACTATGTCGCAGAAAATATGTAAGGTGATGGATATGGCCATGAAGATGGGGGCTCCCGTAATTGGTATCAATGACTCGGGTGGTGCTCGTATTCAGGAGGGTATCAATGCCTTGGCTGGCTATGCTGAGATTTTCCAGCGCAACATCATGGCCTCAGGTGTGATTCCTCAGATTTCAGGCATCTTCGGCCCATGTGCAGGTGGTGCTGTGTATTCTCCTGCTTTGACGGACTTCACCCTGATGATGGAGAACACTTCTTTCATGTTCCTGACGGGTCCTGCTGTGGTGAAGACTGTGACGGGCGAGGATGTCGATCAGGAGAGCCTGGGTGGCGCATCTGTCCACTCCACCAAGTCGGGCGTGACTCATTTCACTGCTGCGACTGAGGAAGAGGCGATGGCTATGATTCAGCAACTCATCAGTTACATTCCTCAGAACAACCAAGAGTAAGTAAATCTTGAGCTTGTGGTGGCACCGGTCCG
>CALFIY010000087.1 GCA_937877595.1 uncultured Prevotella sp. | reverse complement strand
AGAAAGTTTCAATCATTCCGCCCTTGCCGTCGTGCTCTACAAAGGCATCGTGCTTTTCGGCAGTGCCTTCGGTAAGCGGCTGGAACCAGTGAGTATAATGGGTACAGCCCATTTCCATAGCCCACTGACGCATGCCAGCAGCCACGGCATCGGCTACAGAACGGTCCAGACGGGCACCATTGTCCATAACGTCGATCATAACTTCATAGACATCTTTTGGCAAATAGCGGTACATCTTCTCTCTATTGAAGACAAACTTGCCAAAGAATTCTGACGGACGCTCTTTAGGAACAGCGACATTTATGGCACGCTTCTTAAAGGCTTCTTCTACAACACGGAATCTCAATTCTGCTGACATATTGTGTATGCTTGGTATGGTTTCTATTACTATCTGTTCTCACTATTCATTTTGCCGATGCAAAAGTATTACAAAATATGTAATAAAGGTATTCTTTTGACAACAATTTTTTCCATATCGCCCATTTCTTGTTTGTTTTTTTGCTCTATTTAGTGAAATATACTTACTTTTGCACGCAATATGCGCTAAAACTAAACATATACAAAATAAAAACATTATGAACAAAATTGCAAGAAAGGAGCAATTCTCAGAGAAAGTTTTCCTCTTTGAGATAGAGGCTCCTCTTATAGCAAAAAGTCGCAAGGCCGGCAACTTTGTCATTGTCAGAGTAGACAAGAAGGGCGAGCGCATGCCGCTTACCATAGCCGGTGCAGACATTGAACGCGGCACAATTACGCTTGTAGTACAGCAGGTGGGGCTCAGTTCCAAGAAACTATGCGCGCTGAACGAAGGCGACAGCGTGGCCGACGTTGTGGGCCCATTGGGAAATCCGACACGCATAGAGAAATACGGCACCGTGGTTTGTGCAGGCGGCGGACTCGGCGTCGCTCCGATGCTGCCCATCATCCAGGCTTTGAAAGCCAAGGGAAACCGCGTGCTCACGGTCATGGCAGGACGCTCAAAAGAACTTATTATTCTTGAAGACCTCGTAAGAGCATCGAGTGACGAAGTAATCATAATGACCGACGATGGTTCTTATGGCGAGAAAGGCGTTGTCACCGTCGGCATAGAGAAGTTTATCGAGCAGGAACACGTTGACAAAGTGTTTGCCATCGGCCCTCCAATAATGATGAAATTCTCCAACCTCACGGCACAGAAGCACAACATTCCGTGCGAAGTGAGCCTTAACACCATCATGGTAGACGGCACCGGTATGTGCGGTGCTTGTCGACTGACTATCGGAGGCAAGACAAAGTTCGTCTGCATTGACGGTCCTGAATTCGACGGTGCACTGGTTGACTGGGACGAGATGTTTAAACGAATGAACACGTTTAAGCGCGAAGAGCAGGAAGAACTTGCCCACTACGAAGAGCACCTGGTAAAGGAGGAAGGAAAAGTGAAGAATGAAGCAGCATCTTCGGCTGATATGGTGATGGACAGCGACCCTACAAATGACACGATTGCCATATTGACTGACCGCAACGCACCGTGGCGCGAGGAACTTCGCAAGAGCATGAAGCCCAAGGAGCGTACACAGATAGAGCGCGTAGTGATGCCAGAACTGGATCCTGTCTACCGTGCCACTACGCGTACCGAAGAGGTTAACATCGGTCTGACAAAGGAGATGGCAATGACCGAGGCCAAGCGCTGTCTGGACTGTGCCAAACCAACTTGCGTGGAAGGCTGTCCTGTAAACATTAACATCCCGTCGTTTGTCAAGAACATCGAGCGCGGACAGTTCCTGGCTGCTGCCAAGGTGCTGAAGGCAACATCTGCCCTACCCGCTGTCTGTGGTCGCGTATGTCCGCAGGAGAAGCAGTGTGAGAGCAAGTGTATCCACCTCAAGATGAAAGAGCCGGCAGTTGCCATTGGATATCTGGAGCGCTTTGCTGCCGACTTTGAGCGTGAGAGCGGCAATATATCGCTGCCGGAAATAGCACCTGCCAACGGCATGAAGATTGCCGTAGTAGGCTCAGGCCCTGCAGGACTGTCTTTTGCTGGCGACATGGTGAAGAAAGGCTACGACGTATACGTCTTTGAAGCACTGCACGAAATCGGTGGTGTGCTGAAATACGGTATTCCTGAATTCCGACTGCCCAACAAGATTGTCGATGTGGAAATAGAAAACCTCGCGAAAATGGGCGTCCACTTCCAGACTGACGTCATCGTGGGCAAGACTATCAGCGTAGAACAACTGGAGAAACAAGGATTTAAGGGCATCTTCGTCGGCTCTGGTGCTGGATTACCGAATTTCATGGGTATTCCTGGTGAAAACGCCATAAACATTATGTCGTCAAACGAATACCTGACGCGTGTAAACCTCATGGATGCTGCCAATCCTACAACCGACACGCCAATCAACCTCGGCAAGAACGTGCTGGTAGTCGGCGGTGGCAATACTGCCATGGACTCTTGCCGCACTGCCAAGCGACTGGGCGGCAACGTGACACTGGTATACCGCCGCAGCGAAGCAGAAATGCCTGCACGTCTGGAGGAGGTGAAGCATGCTAAGGAAGAGGGAATAGAATTCCTGACGCTTCACAATCCTATAGAATATATTGCCGACGAACAGGGTGCTGTGAAACAGGCCGTGCTTCAGGTAATGGAACTTGGCGAGCCCGACGCATCAGGGCGCCGTTCGCCTGTGGCAGTGGAAGGCAAGACCATAACGCTTGACGTCGACCAGGTTGTTGTTGCCGTAGGTGTATCGCCAAACCCACTCGTGCCAAAGAGCATTGAAGGCTTGGAACTTGGAAGAAAGAATACTATCGTTGTCAGCGAAGGCATGCAGTCTGCAAGACCTGAGATTTTTGCCGGCGGCGACATCGTTCGCGGCGGAGCAACGGTCATCCTCGCCATGGGTGACGGTCGTCGTGCCGCCCAAAGCATGGACGAATATCTGCAAAAGCAGTAAGAAAGTTATTGCTGTCCGCTAAAACTTTTTGAACGTTATAAAAATTCAGGAGGGTGTGTCAAAATTTTGACACACCCTCTTGTTCTTCTGTGATTGTCCTATTCCACATTACAAATCACTTTTGTTTTTCTTATTTTTTCGTAAATACTCCCTCAAGGCTTCCATCTTTTGACCTCATAAGCGTTAAGGTTCTACCGTCTGCACTAATAGAATATATTAGGTCGTCTGTAAGGTCACCATCTGTCGGATTGTAAATAAGAAGCCGGTTACCTGCAACCTTCCAAGTACGTGGCTCGTGCTCCTCTGCTTCTCCTTTACGCCACTCGCCCTCCCAGCCAGTACCACCGGCATTGAAGCAGTAGGCATGTATGTAGCTACTGCCGTACTCATACCATGTACCTATCAGTTGGCTGTTTGACGAGGAACCGCCTTCGTCATCATCACTACCGCAGGCGACAAAACACATTGGCATTAAAGCCAAAATCATCAAATAAAAAAACTTTCTCATAATCTTCTTTTTTATAGAGTTTATAACTAAAATTCATGTACCGC
>CALFIY010000086.1 GCA_937877595.1 uncultured Prevotella sp. | reverse complement strand
AGTTGATAAGTTTTTAAGTTTGTGAGTTGAACTCACGAAATAACTTAAGAACTCACGAAATAACTTAAGAACTCAAAAACTCAAAAACTCAAATACTGACAATATGAATAATGTTTTTGTATATTGCGAGATAGAAGGCACGCTGGTGCAGGAAGTATCTCAGGAGTTGCTGACCAAGGGCCGGAAACTCGCCAATGAACTCGGAGTAGAACTCCATGCCGTTGTTGCCGGCACCGGCATCAAGGGAAAAGTGGAAGAGCAGATTCTGCCGTACGGTGTTGACAAACTCTTCGTCTTCGACGGCGAGGGCCTCTTCCCCTACACTTCTGCTCCCCACACTGACATTCTCGTCAATCTCTTTAAGGAAGAGCAGCCGCAAATCTGTCTGATGGGCGCAACGGTAATAGGCCGCGACCTCGGCCCACGCGTCTCGTCGTCGCTGACGAGCGGACTGACCGCCGACTGCACCCAACTGGAGATTGGCGACTACGACGACAAGAAAGAAGGCAAGCACTACGACAACCTGCTCTATCAGATACGCCCGGCCTTTGGCGGCAACATCGTGGCTACAATCGTCAATCCCGACCACCGTCCACAGATGGCTACCGTGCGTAGCGGCGTGATGCAGAAGGCTGTCTACGATGGCAAGGCAAAGAACGAGGTGGCTTATCCTGAAGTTGCGAAATACGTATCGCCAGAGGCTTTCGTTGTAAAGGTTCTCACCCACGAGGTGCAGGCTGCCAAGCACAATCTGAAAGGTGCCCCCATCGTTGTGGCAGGCGGATACGGAGTAGGCTCGAAAGAAGGCTTCGACCAGTTGTTCCAACTCGCCAAGGTGCTTCACGGTGAGGTCGGCGGAAGCCGTGCTGCCGTTGACGCAGGCTGGATAGACCACGACCGACAGATTGGTCAGACTGGTGTCACCGTTCATCCGAAGGTGTATATCGCCTGCGGCATCAGCGGACAAATCCAGCACATTGCCGGTATGCAGGATTCAGGCATCATAATAAGCGTAAACAGCGACCCCGATGCTCCTATAAACCGCATTGCCGACTACGTGATTGTCGGCACAGTAGAGGAAGTGGTTCCAAAACTCATTAAATACTATAAGCAGAACAGTAAGTAACTATGGCAAACTATTATACAGATCATCCAGAGATTGCTTTCCATCTCAATCACCCGTTGATGAAACGCATAGTTGAACTCAAAGAGCGCAACTATGAAGATGCTAAGAACTATGACTACGCTCCCGTTGACCTGGGCGACGCCATAGAGAACTACAAACAGATACTCGACATCACTGGCGACGTTGCTGCAAACATCATCGCCCCAAACTCGGAGAGCGTAGACCTGGAAGGGCCGCACCTCGAGAACGGGCGCATGATTTATGCTTCGAAGACTTTTGAAAACATCGATGCCACTCGCAAGGCAGGACTTCACGGCGTGTCAATGCCACGCCGCTACGGTGGCCTCAACCTTCCCAACACCGTCTTCTCGATGCTGAGCGAAGTCATTGCTGCTGCCGATGCCGGCTTCCAGAACATCTGGAGCCTCCAGTCGTGTATTGACACGCTCTATGAGTTCGGCTCTGAAGAGCAGCGCGAAAAATACATTCCCCGCGTATGCCAGGGAGAGACTATGTCGATGGACCTCACCGAGCCCGACGCCGGCAGCGACCTGCAGCGCGTCATGCTCAAGGCTACTTACGACGAGAAGGAACAGTGCTGGCGTCTGAACGGCGTGAAGCGCTTCATCACCAACGGCGATTCGGACATCCACCTCGTGCTGGCACGTTCTGAGGAAGGCACAAAGGACGGACGCGGACTCTCGATGTTCATCTACGACAAGCGCAACGGTGGTGTCGACGTGCGCCACATTGAGCACAAACTCGGTATACATGGTAGCCCGACTTGCGAACTTACCTACAAAAACGCCAAGGCAGAACTCTGTGGCTCCACACGCCTGGGACTTATCAAATATGTAATGGCGCTGATGAACGGAGCGCGCCTGGGAATCGCCGCACAGTCGGTAGGTGTAGAGCAAGAGGCATACAACGAAGCACTGGCCTATGCCAAGGAGCGCGCACAGTTTGGCGAGAAAATCATCAACTTCCCTGCCGTTTACGACATGCTTAGCCGCATGAAGGCTAAACTTGATGCCGGACGTTCCATGCTATATCAGACAGCACGCTACGTGGATATCTACAAAGCGCTCGACGATATCAGCCGCGAACGCACACTTACCGCCGACGAGAAGCAGGAACTGAAGAAGTACCAGCGTCTGGCCGATGCCTTCACGCCTTTAGCAAAAGGCATGAACTCAGAATATGCCAACCAGAACGCCTACGACGCCATCTCAATACACGGCGGCTCGGGCTTCATAATGGAATACAAGAGCCAGCGCCTCTTCCGCGACGCACGTATCTTCTCTATTTACGAGGGAACAACGCAGTTGCAGGTAGTGGCTGCCATCCGCTACATCTCAAATGGCACAATGCTGCAGAACATACGCGAGATGCTGGAGGCCCTGACACCTTGCTGCGACACCACAGCAGAACTGAAGGCACGCATAGAGAAACTCATCCCCGTCTACGAGGAGGCCATCAACTATGCAAAGGGACTGGACAACCAAGAGGCTTTCGACTTCCTGGCACGCCGTCTCTACGACATGACCGCCGAACTGACTATGTCGCTGCTGTTGCTTAGCGATGCCGTCAGCGCTCCGGACATGTTCCTGAAGTCAGCACAGGTGTATGTACGCATGACTGAAGAGGATGTGGCAGGCAAGGCAGCCTACGTCAAGGCCTTCAAAGCCGACGACCTGCACAACTTCCGCGCAGCACCTGACGCATAGCAGGAAAGCACATACCGTTTTCTTAATATAATGAAGAAACACCTTCTTACCACGACATTGCTGCTGGGTAACTACAAGCAGCAGTACATGGGAAAGGTGCTCGTAACATGGCGCATGCTCCCTGGCGACGATGAGAACGGCAAGAAATTCGTCAGATAAGACTCTCTCTCTTTTTACGACCGCTCGCTGAGCGGTCGTAAAAACATTTTTCCCTCACCCCACACCTCAAACTCCTTATCTCTAACATGAAACCACGCAGAATACTACTCTTTGCTGCCATGGCCATGGCAGCAATCACTGCCACAGCAGGCGACAGATACAACTTCAACGCAGAGTGGCTGATGAAAGTCGGCGACAACAGCAGCGCCTCAAAGCAGAAATTCAACGACAGGAACTGGCAGGAGGTGACGCTGCCCTATGCCTTCAATCAGACAGAGGCTTTCGCACGCCCTATCAACAAACTGTCGGACACCGTGGTATGGTACCGCAAGTACTTCGTACTGCCGGCAAAACTGCAGAAGGGAACACGCTTCTTCATAGAGTTTGAAGGCGTGCGCTTTGGCGCCCAGGTGTTTCTCAACGGCAAAGAGGTAGGAAGAAGCGACAACGGCGTGATGGCCTTCGGCTTTGATCTTACACCTTATATTAATAAAAAAGGAGAGAATGTGCTTGCCGTCAGAGTGGACAACAGTTGGACATACCGCGAACCATCTGCTGACGGAAAGCCCGGCAGCCGTTTCCAGTGGAACGACAAGAATTTCTACTGCAACTACGGCGGTATCAACAAGAATGTGTGGCTACATGTCATGGGCGATGTCTACCAGACTCTGCCACTCTACTCTTCGCTGAAGACAACAGGCATCTACGTCTATGCCACAGAGCACGACGTGGCAGCAAAGAAAGCCGTGATACATGCTGAGTCGCAGGTGGCAAACACATCGAAGAAGAACCGCACCATAGCATACCGTGTGACGCTGCGCGAAGCCGACAGCAAGCGCGTAATAGCATCGTTCGATGGCGACAAGACTACCGTGAAGGCCGGCGAGACAGCCACGCTGTCAGCCAGCAAGGAAGTGGACGGCCTGCACTTCTGGTCGTGGGGCTACGGCTTCCTTTACGATGTGGAGACGCAACTTCTGATAGACGGCAAAGAGGCCGACAAGGCCGTGACACGCACGGGCTTCCGCAAGACCGACTTCAACCGCGGCATGGTGACACTAAACGACCGCGTGCTGCACCTTAAGGGATTTGCACAGCGCTCCACCAACGAATGGCCTGCCGTAGGCATATCGATACCGGCATGGATGAGCGACTTCTCAAACCGCTTGATACTGGAGTGTAACGGCAATCTGGTGCGCTGGATGCACGTCACGCCAATGAAACAGGATATCGAGTCGTTCGACCGGCTCGGACTGATACAGGCAATGCCTGCCGGCGACGCCGAGAAAGACGTTACCGACCGCAGATGGCAGCAGCGCAAGGAGGTGATGCGCGACGCCATCATCTACAACCGCAACTCGCCAAGCATTCTCTTCTACGAATGTGGCAACAACCAGATTTCGGAAGAGCACATGGCAGAAATGAAAAGCATACGCGACCAGTACGACCCTCTTGGCGGCAGAGCCATCGGAAGCCGCAACATGCTCGACTCGCGCGAAGCAGAATACGGTGGCGAAATGCTCTATATCAACCGCTCGGCCACTAAACCGATGTGGCAGATGGAATATTGCCGCGACGAAGGCATTCGCCGCTACTGGGACGAATGGAGTTGGCCCTACCACAAAGAGGGCGACGGTCCGCTATATCGTGGCGCACGCGCCGTAAGTTACAATCACAATCAGGACGGACTGGCCGTGGAGAACGTAGTAAGGTGGAACGAATACTGGATGGCTCGTCCGGGACAGGGCACAAGAGTAAACAGCGGCGGCGCAAAAATCATCTTCGCCGACTCTAACACTCACTATCGAGGCGAAAAGAACTATCGCACAAGCGGCGACGTGGATGCCATGCGCCTGCCGAAAGATTCGTGGTATGCACACCAGGTTATGTGGGACGGATGGGTTGATACCGAGCGCGAACACACATATATCATTGGCCACTGGAACTACGACGAGGGAACACGCAAGCCTGTCTATGTTGTAAGCACCGCCGACGAAGTGGAACTGGTCATAAACGGCCGCCTGATGGGCAAGGGCAAGAGGAGCGACACCTTCCTCTTCACCTTCGACAACGTTAAGTTTGAGGCCGGCAGGATAGAAGCCGTCGGGCGCAAGGCCGGCAAGACAGTAAGCCGCCATGCTATCAACACCGCAGGCGAACCTGCAGCACTCAGCATGCACTGGGTGGAAACACCGCAGGCTTTCAGAGCCGACGGCAGTGATATACGCATAGCAGAAATAGAAGTAGTAGACCTCCAGGGCCGCCGCTGCCCACTGGCACACAACATGATAGACTTCACACTGCAGGGAGAGGCAGAATGGCTTGGCGGACTTAGCGGCGACGGTGCCGACTCGCTCGACAACAGAGTGCTGAGCAAGCAACTGGCAGTCGAGGCAGGAGTGTGCAGGGTTATGGTGCGCAGCACGACGGTTGCCGGCGACATCACTATCACTGCTGCCACACAGGGAATGGCCGATGCCGTACTGACTACGCACAGCGTGGCAACACCGACACACTACGGATTCTACACCGATGCCGACGGACAGCCAATAGAAGCCGCGTGGCAGAAGACACTGCCGCCATACCTGCTGCGCGGTGAGACACCACCTACGCCATCCTACAAACAGCAGTTCACGGCAGTGCCCATCATGGATGTCACGGCAGGAAGCAACCAGCAGGACGCCATTCTCGCCTACGACGACAACGAGGCAAGCACATGGAGCAGCAACGAGGAGATTGCCGACGCGTGGATGACGTTCCGCCTCTCGCATGCTGCAAAGGTGCGCCAGGTTGCCATCAGGCTACAAGACTTCCGCAAGACGAGTTATCCGCTGGAGATTTCGACAGAAGACGGCACCGTGGTATGGAGCGGCTATACACCGAAAACCCTTGGCAACTGCTATCTCGAAATAGACAATCCCGTGGAGAGCAGCACATATACCATAAAGATGATAGGTGCTGCCACGATAAAGGAGGCTTTTGGAGACATGACCGAACTGGCAGCCCGCAAGGCCGTCAGCACAAAGCCGTCCAAGAGCAACAGGCTGAGAATAATCGAAGTGGAATTCAACGAATAATACAAACAATCTGCAACTACTAAAAACCTCTCTCGCAAGTTGCCTGCTGACCTTTGCATTTACAACGGCATTGGCAACCGCTTTATCCGCTGTCGTGCGTGGCGCAACAGCGACGATGCGTGGGACCTTTACGAAACCGACTACGACGTAGTGCTGGCAGAGTGCTGGGCATGGGAGTCGGGAAAAGCCGAAGACTATGTCACTCTGGACGAAGACGACGCTCTGCTGTCGCAACACAGAAAACCATCGTAAATGACGTGAAAACACGCAAATATCTCTTAGACGGCAATATCGTAATAAGAAATAGCGGTCGGCATTATAATGCCTCAGGGCAGAAACGTTAGTCGTCTATTCGATGATAAGCGTGGTAAGGGCAGACGGCAGGAAGAGTTCCTGGGCCACGCGATGCATCTGCTCTGCAGTTACGGCATCTATTTCACTGCAAACATCGCTGAGCGACCTCATACGGTCGTAGTGAAGGAACGTGCGCGCCATGTCAATGGTGCGCTGTTCTACATTCTCATAGCCAATGGCCAACTGTCCCTTCAACTGGCGCTTTGCTGCCGACAGTTGCCGCTCTGAGATAGGGCGGTCGACGAGACGCTGCAGTTCGCGGTGCACCAGGCGCGTGCAGCGCGCCACATCGTGATGGTCGCAACCGAAATATACGGCCCAACAGCCCGTGTCGCTATACGATGTTGTGACGCTCTCCACAGTATACACCAGTCCGCGACGTTCGCGCAGCGACACGTTGAGCCTGTTGCTCATACTCGGTCCGCCAAGAAGGTTGTTGAGCAGGAAGAGGGGCATACGCCGCTCGTCGCTGAAGGCATAGCCACGGTGGCCCATCATAACGTGCGACTGATGGGTGTCGAGACGAATGTTGGAGGCCTGTGCCTGAGCGGCAGAAACGGCAGCATCGCCGCCGACAGGGGCAACAGATTCTTGACATGGCGCGGCCAACGACTCTCCATAGCCAAAAGCCGCCACAGGACATAATGTCTCAAGCCTGCGAAGCAGTCTGTCGAACGAGATATCGCCTGCCACGAAGAATACACAGCGCGAGGGGATATAGTGGCGCTTGGTGAAGCGCGTTGTCTCGGCCGTGGAAAAGCCCGAAACGCTCTGCGCCGTTCCCAGGATGTTATGGCCTAAAGGATGGCCGCAGAAAAGCAGATTTTCAAACTCATCGAAGATAAGTTCGGAGGGCGTGTCGTTGTAACTCTCAATCTCATCGCATACCACATCACGCTCATGTACAAGTTCGGCTTCCGGATAGGTGCTGTGGAAAACGATATCGGTAAGCAAATCTACGGCACGACCGAAGTGTTCGCGCTGTATGGCAGCATAATATACCGTATCCTCCTTGTTCGTGAAGGCATTGAGTTCACCGCCGACGCTTTCCAGACAGTTCATCACCTGTATGGCGCGCCTGCGCTGCGTGCCCTTGAACGTGGCATGCTCGCAGAAATGGGCGAGGCCCTCTTCCCCACTCTCCTCGTGGCGCGAGCCCACAGAAACAGCAATGCCGCAATACACAACAGCCGACGTCGACGGCTGGTGAACTACTCGCATCCCGTTGGATAGTGTTGCTGTATGGCAGTCAATGGTCATCTGGGCTGTTTTATCAGTGTTGTGGAATGGAAAAAGGCTGACCGACCGCAAAGGTAGCACTTTTAAATTTCAAAAGCGAAGAACAACGGAAAACTACTGCTGTTTTTTTCAAAATAAAAACAGTAGTTACAAAAATTAAAACAGCGCTGGCAAAAATTAAAACAGCGCTGGCAAAAATTAAAACAGTGTTTTTTTAAGGGGCAGTCCGTTGGCCAAAAAAACGGGGCTCTTTGACCTAAGTCAATAAGTATGTAAAAACTGTGAAAAAAAGGTGTTTTCCTGTTGTGTGTTCGCACACAAACACTACCTTTGCATCGTCAAAAGACAAAAACATTGTTTTTAGGTATAACAAGGTAAAAAGATTTCAAGGAGAACAAAGTTATGATTATTCTGAATTATGTAGTAGTTTCGCTCGCAAGCAAGGCTATCTCAATGATAAAGAAATAAGCCGGCGAGCATTTCCCCCCGAAGAGGAAAGTGGGAAAAGAGAAACCCCTGCGGTGCCTTTAAGGACTGCAAGGGTTTTTTCTTTTTATCCGAGCCGCAGCGTCTCCTGACA
This sequence comes from uncultured Prevotella sp., assembly GCA_937877595.1. Classification (GTDB taxonomy): domain Bacteria; phylum Bacteroidota; class Bacteroidia; order Bacteroidales; family Bacteroidaceae; genus Prevotella. The sequence continues at coordinate 13,627 of CALFIY010000086.1, read as the reverse complement.
CAGTTGTGCCACGGAGGAGCGGTGAGTAATCATAATTACGGTCTTGTTGGAGTAGGCTTCGAAGAGGCGGCTGAAGAGCAGGCGCTCCGTCTCCTCGTCGAGCGAAGCACTGATCTCGTCGAGAAGCAATATGCTGCCCGGGCGCAAGAGGCCGCGGGCAATGGCTATGCGCTGTGCCTGTCCCTCGCTGAACCCTACCCCACGTTCGCCACACTCACTGTCAAGACCCTTTGGCAACTCGCTTACAAAGTCGGCAGCAGCGATATGCAGCACACGCCACATCTCCTGCTCCGTGGCCTTGGGATTGGCAAGCAGCAGATTATAGCGGATGGTGCCGCTCATCAGCGTGTTGCCTTGCGGCACGAAGACGAAATTTGTGCGCAACGTGGCATCGATAGGATAACGCGCATCGGAGGTGTATAGCGACAGACTGCCGCCCGTAGGACGTATGAGGGAGAGCATCAGGCGGAATATGGTGGTCTTGCCTGCTCCTGTGAGCCCCATGAGTGCCGTACGGCTGCCCGGAGCAAAGTTGTGCGAAAGATGGCTCAGCACCTCGGCCTTCCCCTTAGCGTAGGAGAAACTGACGTCGTCGAGACTTACGCCTAACGAGCCTTCGATGATGCGGCCGGCAGCGTCGGCCGACTCTGCCGACTTGCCCTCCAGTTCCTCAAGGCGGTCTATGCTGGCAGAGGCATGGATGAGTTGTGGCACCATGTTGAGCAGGTCGAGAATTGGATGCTGCACCTGGGCCACGAGTTGCAGGAAGGCCGTCATAACACCAAACGTGATTGCTCCGTCGCGTAATTGCAAACCTCCCCAGACAAAAGCCAGAAGGTAGCCGTAGCCAAAGCAGACTGCCATGAAACTGCGGGCGGCAAGGGTGAAGCGCGTACGGCGCTCTATCTTCGAGAAGAGTCCCTGCTGCATGTCGTCAAGTTGCGAGGTGAGCCACTGGCCACTCTCCATGGCGCGCAGCATGGCATTGTGCTCCATTCCCTCCTGCACGAGCATCTGTATGCGTGCATCCTGCTGGCGCACGTCGTGGGTCATATCGCGCAGGCGGCGGGCGAAAAGTTTGCCGAGAACAGCCAGAAACGGCGTAGAGAGAAGAAGCATCCATGCCAGATGACTGTCCATGGAATAGAGCATGAGGAAAGCGCCAACGAGTTTTATCACCGTGACGATGAGTTGAGGCAGCGTAGCGGTAATGGCATCACTGATAGTGGTGACGTCGGTCTCAAGGCGCGACGTGACATCGCCGGAGTGCAGCGGCTCGTCGTCGTAGATTTGGCGGCGCAGGAGATGGCCAAACACGCGCAGCCGCACAGAGTTTGTCTGGCGCGCCGTGGCACGTATCGTCATATAGTAGTAGGCCTGGCGCAACACGATGTTTGCCCCCACCACTGCGATGAGCACTGCCACCATCTGGATGATGGGGCGCATGGCAGGACTGTAGATAGTGCTGTCGATAAACTGGCGGCAGAGCCATACCATGAGCAGTGCAAAGCCCACCTGGCCTGCTCCCACCACGATACGCACGGCGGTGTTGAGCCGCACGCCGTACATGTTACGCCATAGCCACAACAGATATCTCATCGGCCCCTATCCTACTGACTATTCCACTACTCCTATCTTCTGCCACTGTGCAAGCATAGCCTCTACGTCGGCTGCTGCCGTGTCGCGGCTCACCTCGTATTCCTCGCAGAGTGCATCGGCAAGGTCGTCGACGGTAAAGTCGCCAAGCGCTGCGGCGCGCTTCCAGCAGAATGCTGCCGACTCGTTGAGACTAAGCATCTTATTGAAATTGATAACTTCGAGGCCCTCGGCCACTATGACATTTTCGCCGCACACTTCGCGCAGCACAAATCCTTTTTTCTGTCGCATAGTTTGACTGTCTTTTTTTATATGATTTCTTTATTTTTACCACTCTTGAGCAGGGCGAATTCAATCCTTCGCCTTGAACATAGGCAGACGGCGTATCACGGCAAGAGGCCATCTACGCACGGGGCGCAGACGGCGCCATACCTGCCAACGGCGGATGCTGCCACGGCTATATAGGAAATGGCGGCTGCCATCGCCATGCACCACATATTCGGCACGAGCCACGACATCGGATACGCCACAGCGCTCGATGCCCACAATATTGCCGTCGCCCTGAAGGGTGAGCCTGTCGCCGTCGATGTCGATGATGCGATGGAGCACGTAGCGACGGCCGTCGGTCCATGCCAGAACTGCATCGCCCACACTGAGAGGGCGCCCGGAAGGAACAACGAGTTCGACGCTGTCCCTGTCGCCGACGATAAACGGAAGCATGCTCTGTCCGCGAACGGGGAGTATCACCTTATGGCCTTCGGCAAGAAGGCACTGCACCTCGTGGATGGCAATGTCATTGTCGACGGTCTTCTTAAGGCTCGCCTCGACATGCGGCGCCACGGCGCGCTGACAGGTGAACGCAGCATCGGCATCGGGCAGACAGCGCAGATGGAACATGGGAACGGTGGATGCCAGTTTGTTCTCGGCATCATGCAGGCCGTCAGCAACCTTGCGATCCCAGCGCTTGCCGGAAATGCTCGGCACAAGAGCCACGTAGGCTTCAATGCCGCGTATGCGGCGTATCTCGTTGACCGGAGCCTGACTGAGTTGAACAAGAGCACCGACAGGATAACTGACATTGCGGTAGCAGGGCGTCTTGCCGCTCCACGGCGAACCGTAGACGCGCGTCACGCCATCGGCGCAGATGCGGACAACGGGGTTGTCGTCGTTGACAAGTTCCGTGCCGCTGATATTCTCAAGCCAAAGGCGCGTGTGGGTGCTCTTGCCCGTGCCGCTCTTGCCCAACATGAGGAAGCCCTGTCCCCGGTAACTGACAACAGAGGCATGGAACAGCAGAGTGTCGCAGCCTGCCGTACTGAGGGCAAACATCACCATAAGGGCATTGTTGAGACCGTAGAGACGCTCGCCGCAGGCGTAGAGAGTACCGTCGGTGTATGTCCCGTTGCACTGCAGGCGGCCCTGCCAGTGGCCAAAAAGTTCAAAATCGAAAGTTGACATGCCGTCGGTGCGGCTCGCCACTATCTGCGATCCGTCGTCGTCCTGGCGCATCTCCTCGGTAGTGGGACCATAGTCGGGGCGCTCGCTGAGGACTCGCAGACTGAAGGCGAGAGAACCGTCTCCACGTTCCGTGAGAAACGGGGAGTACTGGGACATCTGCCCGTCAAGCGTATCGGCATCGTCGAAAGTAACGGAAAAAACGTGGTCGGCAACTTTGTAGTAATATGTCTTCATATAGGTGTCTGCTGTAAACTTGCGGCGGCAAAGATATGAATTATTCCGCAATTATAAGGCATCATTTATCAATTATCAGTTGCCGTTTATATTTTTTTCTTCGTACCTTTGCACGGATTACAACACCTATAATATTATATATAGCATGAGAAAATTTGTGATTGCGGCCATAGCCATAGCAGCAATGGCTTCGTGCAGCGAAGAGAAGTTTCATATAGAAGGCAATATCACGGGAGCAAAAGACTCTACACTCTATCTGGAGCACGTGGCAATAGACGACATCATGGCTATCGACTCCGTGAAACTGACAGAAGACGGCAATTTCAGTTTTGCAGGCAAGAAAAATCCGGCACCGGAGTTCTACCGGTTGCGTATGGCCAACCAGTATATCAACCTGAGCATCGACTCGACAGAGACAGTGACGGTGAAGGCAGCATGGCCCGACATGGCAACGGCATACGACGTGGAAGGGTCTGAAAACTGCCAGAAAATAAAGCAACTGAGCCTGCTGCTGATAGCCCTGCGCCAGCAACTGGAAACCGTTAGCCGCGACGCGACACTTGACGTCGATGCCAGAAACGACAGCCTGCTTGCCATGATTACGGCATACAAGGAGAATATCAAGCGCAACTATATCTTCAACGAGCCTGCCCAAGCCTCGGCATACTTCGCACTGTTTCAGACTCTGGGCAACATGCTGATATTCAATCCACGCACCGACAAGGACGATATCAAGGTTTTTGCTGCCGTGGCAACAAGTTGGGACACCTTCTACCCAGGTTCGGAGCGCGGCGAAAACCTGCACAACATCGCCATTGAAGGCATGAAGACAATGCGCATAGCAGAGGCCAACGCCAACAAGACCATCGACGCCGACAAGGTGACAACATCGGGAGTGATAGACATCGCCCTGAAGGACAACCACGGCAAACAGCAACAACTGACAAGCCTGAAGGGAAAGGTGGTGCTGCTCGACTTCCACCTGTTTGGCCTGAAGGAATCGCCGGCACGCATTCTGATGCTGCGCGAACTGTACAACAAATACAACGGCCGCGGACTGGAAATATACCAGGTGAGCCTCGACACCGACGAACACTTCTGGAAACAGCAGACGGAAGCGCTGCCGTGGATATGCGTGCGCGACGAGAACGGACTGAACGCCGGAGTGCTGTCGCTATACAACGTGGCAAGTCTTCCGGAATTCTTCCTGATAGACAGAAACAATACGCTGGTGAGCCGCTCTTCGCAGGTGAGCGACCTGGAGAAAGAGATAGAAAAACTATTGTGATTACAGGACGTAATGCAACTGAAGGTCGACGTCGGTAAGCGACGAATGGTCGACCTGTTGCAACGAACTGCCGACTTTGGAGCGGTCAAAATAGGTAGTAGTGCCTATCTTGGCCGCTATCTTTATGCGGCGTGACGGAGCAGACTGCAACAGAATGGAGTAGCGAAGCCCATGACCATAGTACATGGGAAAGCCGAAGGAATACTGCAGTCCGCGCTCATACTGATAGATACGGCTCTCGTAGTCATCGGTACGGAAATAGCCAATACGGGCAACCGCCGTAAACCAGCGGCAACTGCCGTCACCCTGGAGAGTAAACATGCCGCCGCGATGGGTGGTAAGATAGTTGACAAGGATGCCGTCGGCCTGAGCCTGAACGCCGAGACTGCTGCCAAGAGAGCGGCGAGCCCTGAGACGAAGGCGGTGCTCCGTGCGATTGACGATGCGCGTATGGTCAGCATTGTCGCGCTGGCGGATATGCATGCGGTAGCGTCCGTCAACACGCCATTCGCCCCACTTGCAGAGCGCGCTCAGTGCAGTATCAAAGGCATCGCTGGAGCCGCTGACCTGATAGCGAAGATAGGGGAAATGGGCATAGTCGGCATACCACTGGAGCGAAAGGCTGCGCGAGACCTGCCAACTGAGGCCGCCATACACACCATGCTCGTTCTGCACATGACCGCCCTCGGAGAAACTGTTGGCGTGGAGAGAGGTGTAGCGACGACTGTAATATCGGTGGAGGAGCATGGCGCTAAGGCCCTCGCCCAACTGGAGAGAGGCGCTGTGAATGGCAGCAAGTGCACCGCTTTTGTTGATGGCTGTCTCACCGGCAAAGGAGAAGCGCCACGTGGCATAGCCATAGTCGAGACTGGCATTGAAGAAGTCGTTGCCCTCGGGATAATAGCGACGATACGACTGCCGCTTGTCGGGACGAATCTGGCGATCAAGGTGCGTGAAGACGGCATTGACATTGGCATAGAGCGAACCGCGGCGATAGCCGCCGCTAAGGCCGCCATCCCATATATGGGTATTGTGCTTCTTCTGCAGTTCGGCAGTAGTGCGATGATAGCCACTGCTGAGCAGGGTGCGCACAGTCTGATCGCTGTTTAGCGTGGCATCTACTGGCCGATAGGAACCAAAAGCCGTGAGGTGCCAACTGGGCGACAATCGCAGGGTAGCGGCGATGCCCTGCATGTAAGAGGCTGAAGAGCGCGACGAATGTGGACGCAATGCGTTAGAGGCCCGCCCCATGTTCTGCAACATGGCCGTCTTGCCAAGGGAGAAAGATGAGTTGACCAGCAGCCCCATGCCCAGTTGTACGTCGTACATTCCGAGACAGAGATTTTCCATGACACCGCTGCCACGCAGTTGCATATAGTAGGAATAATGGTCGTAGCCCCAGCGATTAACACCGCTGAAGAAGGGCTCGCCGGCATCCTGGGCTGCAGTGACGCCAAGTCTGAGACGCTGGCGGTAGGTGAGTTGATAGCGCAGGGAGTGGCGATAGGGATAGCCGGCATAGCCGTTGTCGTCGCCGCGACGGGTATAGCATGGCACGCGCCCTGTGAACAGCACACTATGACGGCCATGGCGGACTATGCTGTCGAGGCGGAGGCTATTGCGCCGGGGCTGGCGCTCGCCGATATACACAAAACGGACAAGCAGTTCGCGGCAGTCAGGAGTCAGCGCAGGGAGCAGACGCAGTTCGCCAAGAGAGCGCATGCCGCCATAGCGATAGACATGCTCCACGATCTGCTCCACCTGAGCAGCGGTGAGAAAGGGCAACTGCTCGAGTTCCTGACGGTCGGCATGGTTGATGTCAATAGGACTCTCGGCCAGGTGCTCAAGCAGTTCCATGGCCTGCTCAAGGTCGGCCGACATCTGCTCGGCGTCGGCCGACGTCTCCCCTACCCCAGCCTGCTCTGCCTGTTCCTGCAGATACCACTGGACGTAAGTCTCACGCCAGTCGGGAGCAGCGCTTAATGGCGATAAAAATGCTATGGACAGAATGACTGCCCATAGCAAGTGTTTTTTCATCGTACGTGTTGTGGATTAGTTGAAATAATACTTCACACCAATCTGAAGTTTCCAGCACTGGCTAAATGACGGGTTGTAATCCCAGGTCTTGGTGATGAGCGAGCCATCAGGGTTGGTGTTCATAGCATAGATAGGACGGGCACCGTTCTTGACGTCGTTAAGGTTGGTGAGGCGGAGCAGACGACCACCATTGGCGCTGTTGGTCATAATCTTTGCCACACCCCAACGCGAACTGAACATGTTGCCGATATTGTCGAAGTCGGCAGAAATCTGCAACTTGTGGTTGGTGCTGCCTATCTTGACATCGAAGTCGTGGGCCCAGCGGAAGTCGAAGCGGTGTACCCATGGAGCACGGACAGCGTAAGACTCGGCATACTCGCCCTTGTGGTTCTTGAGATACTTGTCTTGCTCTACAAAGTTCCAGAAGAGATAGCGGTCGGCCTTGCTTGCAAACTCTATTTCAGAGTCGTCGCGTGGGATGTACATACGATCGTAGGCAAGTCCGTCGCCATTGACGTCAGTGCTGTAGAAATAAGTACCACCCGTAGGAGAATAGCCGCTATAGAAGAGCGACACGTGCTCCTTGCCGAAACGATAACTTACGTTGGCTATCACGCGGTCGGGAGTAACGTAGGTGGAGTTCTGCATGGTGGCAAACTTAGGACCGTTGACGGTATACATGCCCTGCCATACGCTGCTGGCGTTGGAACCTATCATGCCGCTCACCTCCTTCATCACGGTGTGGGTATAGGCTGCCATAAGGCGCAAATCCTTGACAGGCTCGGCGTTGAGGGTGATATTGGCTGTGTAGCCATAGCCACGCTCTGTGTTGGTAAGCACGTAGGCCGATGTGAGATTCTTTCCTGTGGCTATGTCTTTCACGCGATAGTCGCTGGGATAGATGATGCGGTTGTCGGCTCCCGTCATACGGGGCCAGAGAGTGTTGTCGCTCTTGATGCTATAGTCGTCGAGCATGATGTCCTGCAACTTCTCCGTGTAGGTGAACTCACCAGTGACAGAGAGTGGGAACGAAACAGGAAGCGTATAGTCGACGGCTATGCTGCTCTTCCACACCTGCGGCATCTTGAACTTGCTGTCGACAGCAGCGATAGAACTTGGAACAGAGCCTTTGTCAGGAGTGATGATTGCCTGGGCAGAAGGGTCGTTGGCAACAATGATGTCGCGCATGAGGTTGACGTCAGTTACCAGTCCGCCGGCAAGTGCGTTGAGCACGGCCAGATTCCCCGTTGTCTTGTTCCTCGTGTTATACTGGTACTGGGTCATGCCTGAGTTGGTAGGCATGTTGGTGAAGAACACAAGAGGAATACGGCCGGCAAAGAGACCTGAACCACCACGTACCTTGAGCGTCTTGTCACCAAATACATCCCATGTGAAGCCCAGGCGTGGAGAAATCTGAACATTTGAGTCGGGCCACTTGCCTGTGTCGATGTGGCGGCCTTCGTAGTTGAGTTCGTAAATGGCATTGTTGCGCATCAGGTCGCTGTCGTCGAATATCAACTTGTCGAAACGGATACCGGCAGTGAGTTTCAACTTGTTGGTTATGTCCCACTCGTCCTGCAGATAGCCGCCTAACTGGTTGAACGACACGTCAACACGTGGGTCGGTGTTGCCATTGTATCCCCAGGTGAGAGCCACGCCTTCAGGAGCAGCGCCGGTGAGGAAGTCGTTAATGTTGTTGTAACTGTAGTAGCCCGTACCATTGCGCATATAGGAATTGAAGGCTATCTGATGCTCAAAACTGAGACCGGCAGTAATCTTGTGGCTGCCGAGATAGTATGTGAAATTGTCGGTAACAGTTGTGATCTTGTTCTGTACGCGGTTTTTCCACGTGAAGAGTTCGTAGCCGAAAGTCATGTATGGGCCGCCATCGTTGGCATCGAGTATTTCAACGAATGGGAACTGGTCGGAATTGCTGTCGCGAACGTCATCAATGTTGGAATATGTGAAAAGCAACTGGTTGGAAATGTGCTGGCCGAAACGGCTGTTAAGGTCGGCTGAGACAGTAGTCACCTTGTTCTTCATGTTGTACATCGCATTGGCGAAAATCATGGAGTAGGCGGAGTTGCGGTTCTGCACACCATAGGTGAAACTGTGGCCAACGTCGTTGGAGGTCGGCGAAGGAGCATTCCACCTCGAGTTGACAGTGTGGTTGAAGCGCACGGCCAAGTGGTGGTTGGTGGTGATGTTCCAGTCTAAGCGTGCAAGGTATTTGGTGTTGCTCTCGTCGGCAGGGAAATCGGTATAGGAACCTGGGTCGTAGCCGTAGCGACTGATGAGGTGGCTGCGCACTAACTCCATGTCGCTGATCTTGGTACGCGAAATGTACTGTCCTGGCACTGCAACACCATCCTCAGATGCCTGCCAGCGGTTGACGATAGTAGGAATCTTGGCATACTCAAAATTAGCGAAGAAGAAAAGTTTGTCCTTTACGATAGGACCGCCAAGAGTGAAGCCGTAGGTTGTCTTGCGCTCCTTGCCTGGGTCGGCGAGTTGCTTGTTGTCAACGCGGTTGCCGTGCATGTTCTCATTGGTATGGAATACGTAGGCTGTACCCTTCAGCGTATTGGTACCGGATTTGGTTACGGCATTGATGCCACCGCCAATGAAATTAGACTGGCGCACATCGTATGGGGCAACAACCACCTGCACTTCCTCTATGGCGTCTACGGAGACAGGGCTGCCGCCGCCAGGAAGACCAGAGGTAAGTCCGAAGTTGTTGTTGAGGTTGGCACCGTCGAGCGTGAAATTGCTCGAACGTCCGTCACCGCCGGCAAAACTGTTGGAACCTCCGTAGTAAGGAGAGAGTTTTACTATGTCGCCAATGGTGCGGTCGATGGTAGGCAACTCGCGAATGGTGAGATTGTTGATGTTGGTGGTGGCGCCTGTCTTCTCTGCAGCAAACTTCGACGCCTTGCCGCTAACAACTATCTCGGTGAGTTCGTTGCTGTTCTCAGAAAGCCATACTGAGAGATTGTAGGTCTCACCAAGTTGCAGACTGATGTTCTTAAATGTCTTTGTCTCGTAGCCTATGTAACTCACGGTAACGACATAAGGGCCACCAGTGCGCATACCCTGAATGGTAAAGCGGCCATTCAGATTGGTTACGGCAGCATACTTCGTACCGGAAGGCTCATGTACGGCCTGGACTGTGGCGCCTATCACCTCTTCCTTTGTGTCCTGCATGACAACCTTACCGCTCAGGGCGGAGGTGGTGATTTGTGCCACGGCGGTCAACGTTGCGGAGAGCAACACGGCCATAATAAATAATACTTTCTTCTGCATAAGAATATTGTTTTTTGATTACTGTTTCGCGTCAAGCATCCTTTTGGCGTGTGCCCATGCGTGCTTCAACTACGTTGACAACATAGTCGCCCAACTTCTCGCACTCGTTGATAAGATCCATGTAGATAGTACCAACGGCGTACGTGTACTGATGGTTGTTGATGTCGTTGATATTCTGCGACTTCAACTGGTTGCGGTAGTTGTTTATTTCGTTCTCGATGTTGTATGTGTGATTGACATCGAACGAATCCTTGCGCCCGCCCATCAAGCGGTTCATCTGCGTCAGCGCCTGGTTGGTGAGTTCCATCATCTGGTGCAGATGGTCATACTGATTGTCAATGAAGTGGTCTTCCTTGCCGTTATATTTGCGCGATATGGTGCGAGCCATATTGTAGCACGCATCGCCGATACTCTCCAGTTCGCTTATCTCGCGAAGCATGGCACGTATCTTGGCCTTTGTGTCGTCGGAAAGATGGGCATCGCTGACGGAGTCGAGATATTTGGCAATCTCCAACTCCATGCTGTCGCTTATGCCTTCGTACTTCTCTATGCGGGTATAGAGTTTGTTGAAGTCGCCTGTCTGACTGTCTTTCTTGTCGGTATGACTGGACGAGAGCGTAAGCAATTCGCGCACCATGCCAAACATGCGCTGCATACGCTCCGAGAACGACAGTATCTCCTTTTGAGCCTCGAGGACTGAAAGTTCCGGGGTCTTCATAAATCCTGCTGTAATGAAATGCAGGCGGAAATCCTCCTCCTCGTCTATCTTCTTCGACTTTATCACCCAGCATACAAAGCGCTCAATCTGCGGCACAAACCATATCAGTATAAACGTATTGGCTACGTTGAATGAGGTATGGAAGGCTGCCAGGACAAAACTCAACTTCGCTGAATTTGCCAGGAAGGTGGCTGTGTCGGCGGTTGCCTTTGTCATAGTGACATCGTAGCCGACCCATCCGCACACCATGTCGACAAAAGGACGGAAGACGAACAATATCCAAATGACGCCGAAGATGTTGAAGAACATGTGGGCAAAGGCTGCACGGCGTGCCTGTGTGTTGGCCGACATGGCAGCGAGATTTGACGTGACCGTTGTGCCTATGTTCTCACCCATCACCAGCGCTATGCCCTGGTAGATAGGCAGCGCACCGCTTGAACAGAGTATCATGGTGATGGCCATGACGGCTGCCGACGACTGTACGCAGAATGTCAATATTCCGCCAAGGAGCAGGAAGATAAGCGTGGTGCCGAACGAATTGGGGTCGAACGAAGCGAAGAAATCCAGAACGGCTTGGTTTTCACCAAGATGCATGTCCTGCCCTGTAGAACGGAGTACTCCAAGAGCGTAGATGAGAAATGCCAGTCCGAACAGGAAGTCGCCAATGTAGCGATAGCGCTTCTGATAGATGAGAATAATGCCAACGAAAAATGCAGGGAAAGCCAAGTCGGTAACATTGAACGACATACCGGCAGACATTATCCACGCCGTGAGGGTTGTACCGATATTGGCGCCCATAATAACGGAAATGGCCTGTGCAAGAGTGAGCAGACCTGCATTGACAAACGATACGGTCATCACCGTAGTAGCCGTGGAAGACTGTACGCTGGCCGTGACCAACATTCCAGTAAGCATTCCCGTGAAGCGGTTGGTGGTCATGGCTCCCAAAACGTGGCGCAACTGCGGACCGGCCATCTTTTGTAGGGCTTCGCTCATCGACTTCATACCAAACATAAGTAAAGCCAGCGAGCCTAACAACTTAAATGCGATTAACATGCTCAATTAAAAAAATGATAATGAGTGTTACAATGCGCAAAATTATTTATTTTTTCCGAATTAGCAAAAGATTTGTTAATTTATTCATAACTTTGCGATACTTATTTAAAAACCGTGAAATTATACACAACATGACGCAAACCGTAGACATTTTATGCCGCAACACAGGCACCAAAATAAATGTGCCCATTGGCACCACACTGGACGAAATTTACAGGATGACCGACCTGAAAATGGAATTCGGCCCCGTCAGCGCACGCGTAAACAACAAGGTAGAGGGCATGCACTACAGGGTATACAAGCAGAAGACCATGGAATTTCTGTCGCTATCATCACCAAGCGGCATGAGAGCCTACACCAGAACGCTATTCTTCATACTCTGCAAGGCTGCACACGAACTGTGGACAGGGTGCAAGGTGACGATAGGCATACCCGTCAGCAACGGATATTTTGTGGAAGTGACACCAAGCCCGAAAGGTGGAGCAGCAAAGGCCATACCGCTGCTCAGGGAGCGCATGCAGCAGATAATAGACGAGGCCCTGCCGATACACCGACATGAGACGACAACGGAAGAAGCCATAGAAATGTTCCGCAAGTCGGCATCACTCTCAAAAGTGAAACTGCTGGAAGGCTCTGGCAGACTATACACTACCTACTACGATATCGACGGCTACAAAGACTACTTCTATGGCACTCTGCTCACCAACACCTCACAGATACACCTCTTCGGACTTGAAGAATACTTTGACGGAATACTGCTGCGCATCCCTTCAGCCTCTGATCCGTCAAGGCTTGGAGAACTGATACGCCAGGACAAGATGTTTGACATCTTTACCGAGCACCACCGCTGGCAGGACATTCTGGGTCTACGCACTGTGGGCGACCTGAACGAAGCCATCGCCCACGGCGACAGCAACAAACTGATACAACTGAGCGAGGCACTGCAAGAGAAAAAGATAGCACAGATAGCCGACGACATAGCACGGCGCAAGGACATAAGAATGGTGCTCATAGCAGGCCCTTCGAGTTCAGGAAAGACGACTACATGCAAGCGCCTGTCGGTACAGTTGGCGGTAAATGGACTGAAACCCGTGGGGATTTCGCTTGACGACTATTTTGTGGACCGCGACAACACACCACGCGACAGCAGCGGCGACTATGACTTTGAACATCTACACGCGCTGAACATTCCGCTGCTGAACGAACAGATGAATGCGCTGTTCCGCGGCGAGGAGAGTGAGGCCGGCGAGGTCACGCCCAAATTCCCGAAGGTGGAACATCCGGCCAGGGAAGTGCTGGATTTCTTTACCCAGGAGATTGAGCGCCGCTTCGGCCGGCGTTTAAGCGTGCTGGATCTGTCTTTGGAGATGTCCTGCTCCGAGGTGGACAAGGCCATCAGCTCGGTTGTGGATACCACCCTTGACAGCATGGGTGAGCTCATTCATGCCTACGGCTGTGACGTGATGCTGGTGACCGGACGGCCGTCGTGCTGGAACGCGGTCATCCGCAAGGTTTACTCCATGATGGCCATCGCCCCCGACAGGGTGGTGCCGATGCGCAATTACAAGGTGGGCTCGTGGTACCGCTTCTCGGACGAGAACGGGCTTATCACCGATCCCAAGACCACGGTGGTGATGGGCGCGGTATTGTGCGAGCTTGCCGAGAACTGCCTGGAGGGCTTCGTGTTCAATTCAAGCCGTCTCAAGCTCATGGACACCGCGAGGTTTATCGGGGAGCTCGACAACCAGGGAGTGCTGGCCAAGGAGAAGGTGTGGTTTGACTTAAGCGGCAAGATGAAGAAGGACACCTACGAGAAAATCGTGGAGTTCAGTGCCCCCATCTCCATCGGTTTCCGCCAGCTCGATGCGGATCGCTGGACCGTCACCAAGTGCTGGTCGATGGATTTCTCCTCCGATGAGGCCCGTCAGAAGTCGGTC
>CALFIY010000085.1 GCA_937877595.1 uncultured Prevotella sp. | reverse complement strand
GTGCAGTGCAACCTTCAAGATAGGATACGTAGGAGTCGTCTTCGGCCACGATGAGCGTGCGCTCAAACTGACCCGTACCAGAGGCATTGATGCGGAAGTAGGAACTGAGTTCCATCGGACAGCGTACTCCGCGCGGAATGTAGACAAAGGAGCCGTCGGAGAATACGGCAGAGTTGAGGGCGGCATAGAAGTTGTCACGGTATGGCACTACGGTGCCGAGATACTGTCTGACAAGGTCTGGATGCTCCCTGACGGCCTCGCCGATGGAGCAGAAGATAATGCCAAGTTCGCTGAGTTTCTCTTTGAAAGTGGTCTTTACCGACACCGAGTCCATGATGGCATCCACGGCGACGCCGCTTAGCGCCAGCCGCTCCTCGAGAGGGATGCCCAGTTTGTCGAATGTCTTTTCCAGTTCGGGGTCTATCTTGCCGTCGCCTTTCTTCTTGCGCGTCATGGGGTCGGCGTAGTAGGATATGGCCTGATAGTCTGTCTCTGGCAGATTGACGTGTCCCCACGAAGGCTGTTTCTGGCTTTGCCAGTAGCGGAAGGCTTTCAGTCGGAAGTCGAGCAGCCAGTCTGGCTCGCCCTTCTTCTGCGAAATCAGGCGCACCACATCTTCGTTGAGCCCTATGGGTATTATGTCGGTCTCGACATCGGTAGTAAATCCAAACTCGTATTTTTGTTCCGCCATGCGGCGCACGAGTTCGTTGGCCTCCGTGCTCTCACTGCTTTTGGCGGTATTCTCCTGTAACTTTTCGTCCACTTTCTTTTACCTTCGTTTCTCGTTTCGGATGGCAAAGGTACGACTAAGCGAGTGAAATGCCAAATTTATTTTGGCATTTCCTGATGGTCAGTTCGTTTTGGCCGGTTGCCGCGCTGCTCACGGAATGAGAGTTTATGTTAGCCGTCGCCCGTCAGCCTGTAACTCACGACAAGGGCATACTGCTCGTCAATGTCCTGGAAAGGTGCTGCTGTCAGGCGCAAGTTCTGGCTGAAGTCGGCAGGGTAGTACGTTTTTCCCTCCCGTCTACCAGATGTCGTTCTCGTTTTCCACCGGTTCGCTCTGTAGCGAGCCGGAGATGAGAACGGAGCGTCTGACAGTGAGCGAAAGAAGTTCAGTATTTGGGGATATATATTGTTTTTTCATGCTGTGTCCTTCTCGTAATTATTTGACAAGTCGTTTCATTCCCCCCACGATGTACAGGCCTCTCGTCGGACGAGTGATGCGACGGCCCTGCAGGTCGAACACCTGTCTGTTGCTGTTGTCATCCTCACCGACGGCTCTCGGTAGCGTGTCAATGGCTGTCGCCCTGTCGGTTGCATCGCTGAAGCCGTAGAAGGCAGGAGCGCCGGCAGTCACCTTGATGTAGGCCCTGTGAGGCGGTATGGCTATGCTGCTATTCAGCAGGTAGAAGCCCACCCCTGCGCTCTTGTTGCTCAGCACGTAGTAGGCCGACAAGCCGTCCTGACTTGTTGACGATGAGGAGCCTTGCAGAGCATTGTCGGCGTAGTATGTGTCGGTGGCAGCGCTCGTTGTCTCCGTGAGTGTTGCGCCATTGTTTGTGGTACGCTTCAGTATGACAGCACTTCCAGCACTGATAATGCGGTCCTCCACTTCTACGAGTTCAATGGCTTCGCCAGTAAGTTTGGCCGTATACACCGTTGTTGCTGCGTCGGCAACAACGGTGTTGCTGGCGTAGTATGAGCCCCAGTAGGCATCTTCAGCGCTGTTCAGTGTAGCAGTGCCAGTCAATGTTACGTTCAGCGTACTGAATTTCGTCCGCCATGTGTCGAGGTCGTCGGCCTTAACATGCATCAGAGTGGCCTTTGCGTACATGAAGCCGTCATCATTCCCTTCCCACGTAAGCACTTTCGGGTCGGCGTTGCAGTAAACGTTTCTCATTCCTATACAGTCCAAAAACGCATTGATGCCTATCTCTCTTAGTCTGTCTCCCAGCGTAATCTCGCATAGTTGTCGGCATTCCATAAAGGCACACATGCCAATGCTCTCAATGTTTGTGAGATCGCATTCAAGTAGGTTGGTCCCGCGAAAGGCGTGATGGCCTATTTCCAGTGTGGAAGACAAACTACCTATTACTTGCAAATTATAACACCTGTAAAAGGCAGACTCATATATTGTTTCTGGGCTCGAAGAAGAAGGCCAACTTACTCGCACCAATTCCAAGCATCTCTCAAAAGCACTCGCGCCAATATGGACAGGCGCTTGCGAACTAAAATCAACACTGTATAAATTTCGTGCATCCATAAAGGCTCGTTCGCCGATTGATAGTAATGGGGCCTCTATGTATATATTACGAATCGATGTGCTGCGGAAGGCTGCTTCTTTTATGCCTACTACATTGTAATTGTTGCCACTTATCTCAATGCTTTCTGGTATCCTTATATCATCGTATGCTTCTGGACTACTGTCAACATAGGCTTCACCGCCAATTATGGTGTAGTTTACATTGTTTCCGTCGGTGTAGTCGTAGGCCGATGCGTGAATTGCCAGTATTGCAAGCAACAATGACACAACCAGTAATCTCTGTGCGAAAATCATCCTCATAACTATCTGTTTTATTTATTTTTATCTCAGCGGCAAATATAAGGGAATTGTGATTCCCCCCCCCCGCTAATAAAGAACATTGTGATTATTTAGTATATCTTAACTAAAATCTCGCGCTTTCTCGCGCGCGCGATTAATTAATAAGGTGACAGTTCTTTTAATAAGGTGACAGTTCTTTGACCAAGGTCAAAGCGACAAAGCCGAGCGGACAGTTGACAGTTGACAGTTTAAGTTGTTATTTGTTGTTTATGGTGTCGTAAAAAATTACAATATGTGAATTATTATTCGTATTTTTGCAGCGCAATTCTGGAGAATTACGGTGAAGAGATGAAACTTTATTCAGACGCAGCACTTGCAAAGATACTCGACACAGAGACTTTCCGACTCATCGGGCGTGTGGCCGACTGGCTGGGAATGGAGTGCTATGTGGTGGGTGGCTACGTGCGCGACATATTCCTTGAGCGCCCGTCGAGCGATATTGACGTGGTGGTGGTGGGAAGCGGCGTGGAGATGGCCAAGGCTGTGACGCGCGAGATGGGCAGACGCGCCGCACTGAGTGTTTTCCCACATTTCGGCACGGCACAGATAAAGGTGTACCGCGACGGGAAAGGCGAGAAACTGGCAGAGCCGCAGGAAATAGAGTTTGTCGGTGCGCGTCGCGAGAGTTACCGCAGCGATTCGCGGAAGCCCATCGTGGAGGATGGCACGCTCGAAGACGACCAGAACCGCCGCGACTTCACCATCAATGCCATGGCTATCTGTCTTAATGCTGAGCGCTTCGGCGTGCTCGTCGATCCCTTTAACGGTCTTGGAGACCTGGAGGACGGCATCATTGCCACACCGCTCGATCCCGAAGTGACATTTTCCGATGACCCGCTGCGCATGATGCGCTGCGTGAGGTTTGCCTCGCAACTGAATTTCCAGATAGAACCAGAGACTTTCGATGCCATGCAGATGATGGCAGAGCGCATCAGTATTGTGAGCGGCGAGCGGATAGAGGTGGAACTGAACAAGATAATGATGTCGCCACATCCCAGTATCGGACTGGAACTCATGCAGCGCTCAGGACTGATGAGGCTGATTCTTCCCGAAGTTGCTGCGCTCGACATTGTGGAGCGCAGGGAGGGCAAGGTTCACAAGAATAACTTCTATCACACGCTGGAGGTGCTGGAAAATATAAAGCCTGCGCCAAACACCTTGCAAACGGAAGGAGACGATAATCGTTTGGCTGGCAACAGACTCCTTTATCTCCGCTGGGCAGCCCTTCTCCACGACATCGGAAAGACGCGGGCGAAGCGCTGGGAACCCGGGGTGGGATGGACATTCCACAATCATAATGCCATAGGTGCCAAGCAGGTGGAGGGCATCTTCCGTCGGCTGAAGATGCCGCTTGGCGAAGAGATGCGCTACGTGCAGAAACTTGTTGACCTGCACATGCGTCCACAGGTCATTGCCGACAACGAGGTGACCGATTCTGCCGTGAGGCGTCTGCTCAGTGATGCCGGTGACGACATCGACGACCTGATGCTGCTCTGCGAGGCCGACATAACATCAAAGAATGAGGTGCGTAAACGTATGTTTCTCGAAAACTTCCGCATGGTGCGCGAGAAACTTACAGACCTTAAGGAGAAAGACTACAAGCGACTGCTTCAGCCCGTTATCGATGGTAATGAGATAATGGCACTGTTCGGGCTCAAGCCCGGCAAGAAGGTTGGCGTGCTGAAGCAGTATCTGAAAGATGCGGTTCTCGACAACAAGGTGGAGAACGAGCGCGAGCCCCTGATGCAACTTCTTACTGAGAAAGCGCGGCAGATGGGTCTGCTGCACGATTAGTCGGCAAGGGCTCTGCCGGCCTTGCGCATCTTGCGCATGGCGATGTCGCGAATCTGGCGCACACGTTCGCGCCGAAGGCCCATTTCCTTTCCTATTTCGGCCATCGTCATCTTATGACGGCCAATACCGAAAATCATTCTTACCACTTGTTCTTCGCGCTCGTTGAGAAGCGCGATGGCATGTTCTATGCCGTCTGCCGTCGACTGCTGTTCTGCCTTGTGGTCGGCGCGGGGCGATTGGGTGTCCTCCAGAACGTTCAGAAGAGTGAAGTTGTTGCCTGAGCCAATGGGCAGGCTCTCGTCGGTGGAGCGCACATTGGCATTTCCTTGTGTGGCGGCCAGCGCACGCTCTATCTGCTGGCGTATGTATGGTGCAGCAAACGTGACAAAAGGTTTTCTGCGACTGGCGTCATAGCGCTCGGCAGCCATCATCATGCCAATGGCGCCTTCGTTGACAAGGTCGTCGGTGGTGAGCAATTCGCTCTGATACTGGCGCGCCAGCGTCACTACGTAGCCCATGTTGTCGGCAACGAGTTTCTGTAATTCATCATTCATAATGCATAGTTTTTTTCTTACGACAAGCCTTTCTTCTTTTTTACGACCGCTCGGCTCCGCCGCTTTGACCTTGGTCAAAGAACTGAGACAACAAGGGACAACTTTCAATGGTCAATGTTCAATGGTCAACTGTCGCCTGTCAACTTTGGCAAAGTTACTTATTCCGCCACTCCTGCGCAACATAAATTATGATTTTTTCTCGTGCAGCGCATAAAGTTTGTTAAATCTTTTATTCGTATAACATCACACACTATGAAAATTGTTAACTTTGCACTCCGAAAACCGAAGCGTGTGCTTGGAGTTTTTCTTAGTGTTTTTACTGCAGACAATAATAATTTTATTAGAATAGGTATGACAATGAAAAAGATTATGATGATTGCGGCAGTTGCTGCAACATTGGTATCGTGCAGCGGGGGAAAGAACGAGCGCCCGACATTTGGCGACAACGAATATCCCGTTACTACGATAGGAATGCAGAGTGCTGTTACGCAGACCACTTATCCAGCCACAATCAAGGGCGTGCAGGATGTAGAGATACGTCCGAAGGCCTCAGGATTTATCACACAGATTAATGTGAAGGAAGGACAGACCGTAGGTGCTGGCCAAGTGCTCTTTGTTCTCGACAACGAGACCTACCAGGCACAGGTGCGCCAGGCTCAGGCTGCCGTGAACACTGCTCAGCAGCAGGTGAACACCGCCCAACTGACCTACGACAACACCGTGCAGTTGCATGCAAAGAAGGTTGTCGGCGACTACGAGATGCAGACCTCGCAGAATACTCTTGAGAGCGCAAAGGCAGGGCTTGCCCAGGCTCAGGCTGCACTCGCCTCTGCCAAGGAGGCGCTCAGTTACTGCTATGTCAAGAGCCCCACGGCAGGTGTCGTCGGCACGCTGCCTTTCAAGAAGGGTGCTCTGGTCAGCGGCTCCAACTCGCTTACCACCGTCAGCAATATCTCGCAGATGGAGGTATACTTCTCTGTGACAGAGAAGGAGGCTATGCAGATTTCGCAGCAGGGGCTACAGGAGTTCCCGGAAGTCAAGTTGAAACTGGCTGATGGCAGCACCTACGCCCACGAGGGAAAGGTGACGAAGATGAGTGGCGTCATCGATGCCGCAACAGGTTCGGTGCAACTCATAGCCCTCTTCGCCAATCCCGAGAAAACCCTGAAGAGCGGCGGCTCTGGCACTATCATCGTAGAGCGTGCCAACAATTCGGCCATCGTGATACCGCAGGCGAGTGTCACCGAGGTGCAGAACAAGAAGTTCGTTTACCTGCTTGGCGAAGGTAACAAGGTGAAGTACACCGAGATAGAGGTTGCTCCGCAGAACGACGGCAACAACTACATTGTCACCGGAGGCTTGAAGACAGGCGACAAGTACGTCACCAACGGCATCACCAAACTCTCTGACGGCATGGAGATTGTTCCCATCACGCCGGAGCGCTATCAGCAGAAGATAAAGGAGCAGGCCAAGGCTATGTCAGCAGGCGACATAATCGGTGCTATGCAGAAGAAATAGTCAAATAGTAAAAAGAGAATATGACTTTTACAACATTTATCAAGCGCCCGGTACTCTCTACGGTGATTTCCATACTCATCGTGATACTGGGCTTCATAGGACTGGTGTCGCTGCCTATTGAGCAGTACCCCGATATCGCACCGCCAACCGTTGTGGTGTGGACCAGTTATCCTGGTGCTGACGCCGAGACGGTAAAGAACTCGGTCATTGTGCCCCTCGAAGAGTCTATCAACGGTGTGGAGGGCATGGACTATATCACGTCGACGGCAGCAGCAGGTTCGGCACAACTTTCCATCCTGTTCCGTCAGGGCATGAATGCCGATATGTGTGCTGTCAACGTGCAGAATCGCGTCAGTCAGGCGTCGGCCCTGCTTCCTGCCGAAGTGACGCAGATCGGTGTGACGGTGATGAAGCGTCAGACGTCGCAGGTTATCATGTATACGCTGACCAGTGACGGCCGCTACGACGACGAGTTCCTCACCAACTACGCCAACATCAATATCATTCCTGCCCTGAAGCGTATACAGGGTGTCGGCGACGTCCAGTCGCCTGGTCTGAAGACCTACTCAATGCGTATCTGGCTGAAGCCCGACGTGATGAAGCAGTACAGCCTCATGCCGAGCGACATCTCGGGCGCGCTTGCCGAGCAGAACATCGAGGCCGCCCCGGGTAACTTTGGCGAGCAGAGCGATGTGCAGTATGAGTATGCCATGCGCTACACCGGCCGTCTGAAGACACCGGAGGAGTTTGGCAATATCATCATCTCGAGCGATGCCAACGGTCAGACACTCAGACTGAAGGACGTAGCGAAGATAGAACTCGGCGGACTGCAGTATACCGTGTCGATGAAGAACAACAACATATCCTCTGTCATGGGTATGGTACAGCAGATTGCCGGTTCTAACGCCAACGAGATAGCCAAGAACGTGAAGAAGGAACTGGAAGAGCAGTCGAAACTGTTCCCTCCAGGCATGATGTACAAAATCAACTACGACGTGACGGAGTTCCTCTACGCTTCTATCGAGGAGGTGGTCTTCACGCTCGTGCTGACACTGCTGCTGGTATTCCTCGTGGTCTACGTCTTCCTTCAGGACTGGCGCTCCACGCTCATCCCGCTTATTGCCGTGCCAGTATCGCTTATCGGTACGTTCTTCTTCCTCAGTGTGATGGGCTTCTCTATCAACCTGCTTGTGCTTTCGGCCCTTCTGCTTGCCATCGCCATTGTGGTTGACGATGCCATCGTTGTGGTGGAGGCCGTCCATGCAAAACTCGACCAAGGCTACAAGTCGGCGCTCACGGCGTCTATCGATGCCATGAACGAGATTTCGGGCGCCATCATATCCATTACGCTTGTGATGGCATCGGTGTTCATCCCCGTATCGTTCATGGGTGGCACGAGCGGAACATTCTATCGCGAGTTTGGTATCACCATGGCTGTCAGCATCTTCATCTCGGCTCTTAATGCCTTGACGCTGTCGCCAGCACTTTGTGCCATCTTCCTGAAGCCGCACGACAAGGAAGGCCATCAGAAGAAGATGTCGATGCTCGACCGCATGCATGCCTCGTTCAACACGGCATTCAACGCCACTACAGGTAAATACAAGGCAGCCATAGAGAAACTCGTGCGCAAGCCTCTTGCCATTATCGCCACGGTGCTCATCGGTATCGTTATATTGGCAGGCACGATGTTCACCACAAAGACGGGACTGGTGCCCGACGAGGATACTGGTACTATCTTCTGTACCATCTCCATGCCTCCAGCCACTTCCGTTGAGCGCACCAAGCAGGTGATAGCCCAGGTGGACAGCATTCTCTCTGTCGATCCTGCCATTCAGAGCCGCGAGCAGATACAGGGTTACAACTTTATTGCCGGCTCCGGTTCCGACCAGGCAACGTTTATCATCAAGTTGAAACCGTTTGCCGAACGACAGAAAGGACTCTGGTGGAAAATCAGCGGACTGTGGCAGGGCGACGGCATATACCGTTTCTTCTTAAATCCGTATGAGGCCAGTGGCGTGCTGGCTCAGATATATATCAAGACAGCACATATCAAGGACGCACAGATACTTGCCTTCGCACCGCCTATGATTCCCGGCTTCTCTGCCAACTCAGGTGTATCGCTTGTAATGCAGGACCGTACTGGTGGCGACCTTACAAAGTTCTACGATATCGTTAAGGACTATCTGGCCGAACTCAATAAGCGTCCGGAGATACAGCGTGCGCAGACCTCATACAACCCCAACTATCCGCAATACATGATTTCGGTAGACGTGGCAAAGTGTAAGCAGGCCGGCATATCGCCTCGCGTCGTGCTCACCACGCTGCAGGGATACTACGGCGGGCTCTACGCCTCCAACTTCAATGCCTACGGTAAGTTGTACCGCGTAATGGTGCAGGGAGCACCTGAGACGCGCATGACGGAAGAGTCGCTGAACAATATCTATGTACGTACTGGCGCAGGAATGGCACCCGTGAAGGAATTCTGCAACCTGGAGCGCGTCTATGGGCCTTCGAACATCAACCGCTTCAACCTGTTCACGTCCATCACGGTGACAGCCACCGTAGCCGATGGCTATTCCTCTGGTGAGGCTATCAAGGCCTGTCAGGATGTAGCCGCCGACATGTTGCCCACCGGCTATTCCTACGACTACACAGGTCTTACCCGTGAGGAGGCAAAGGCTTCCAACTCTACGGCGCTCATTTTCGTGCTCTGCTTTATCTTCATCTACCTCATCCTTGCGGCACAGTACGAGTCGTACATACTGCCGCTGACGGTAGTATTGTCCATTCCGTTCGGACTGGCAGGCTGCTTCCTCTTCACGCAGGTCTTCGGCCATTCCAACGACATCTACATGCAGATATCGCTCATCATGCTTATCGGTCTGCTTGCCAAGAATGCCATCCTTATCGTGCAGTTTGCACTTGAGCGTCGCGAACTTGGCATGGCCATATCGTGGTCGGCCATCCTTGGCTCTGTAGCGCGTCTGCGTCCTATCCTTATGACGTCACTCGCCATGGTTATCGGTCTGCTGCCAATGATGTTCGCCACTGGCGTAGGCAAGAACGGCAACCAGACGCTGGGTGCTGCCGCCGTGGGTGGCATGTTCATCGGAACGATATGCCAGTTGTTTGTCGTGCCGACACTGTTTGTCATCTTCCAGGGCCTGCAGGAGCGCTTCCGCCCGATGAAGTTCGACGAAGACGAGGCTTCGAGCGATGTCACGACAGAGATAGCCCAGTATGCCCACCGTCCTGTGGACTATGAATTAGAGAAATAGAAAGCCTGCCCACCTTCCCCGAAACGGGGGGGGAGGGAGAATGACAAAGCAAATAAGATGAAAATAATAATGAAACAATTTTTCAGCCGCATTACCGACCATCGGTTCCTCCCTTGTAGAGGGGCCTTGGTGGGCTTGTTCTGCCTTGTGCTCACCAGTTGCGGTGTATATAATAAGTATGAGCGCCCCGACAACGTAGAGACCACCGGCCTTATCCGCGACGTTGTGAGCGATGCCGATACGCTTATGGCTCAGGACACGGCATCGTTTGGCAATCTGCCGTGGCGTAGCGTCTTTACCGACGCTCAGTTGCAGCGTCTCATAGAGCAGGGATTGCAGCGCAACAGCAATCTGCAGAATGCTGCCCTGACGGTGAAGATGTATGAGGAGATGCTCAAGGCAGCCAAACTGGCTTTCCTGCCTGCTGTCACGATAGGCGGAACAACGCCCATGGGAACTATCTCGACGCTGTACACCGATCCGTCGGTGACGACAAAGGCCTACAGCATTCCCGTAGCAGCCAGTTGGACGCTTGACCTCTTTGGCAACGTGCTGTCACAGAAGCGCTCCACGCAGATGAAACTGCTGGGCATGAAAGACTATCAGATGGCTGTGCGTGCACAGATTATCAGCGGTATTGCCAACAGTTACTATACTCTTCTGATGCTTGACCGCCAACTTGAGATAGTTACAGAGATGAGCCAGATGTCGAAGGAGACATGGGAAATGATGCAACTGCAGTACCAGTTGGGACGCATGCGTTCCACCAGTGTGCAGAGCGCTGAGGCTGCCTATCTTTCCATGCAGACGCAGGCCAACGACATGCGTCGCCAGATACGCGCCACGGAGAATGCGCTGTCGCTGCTCATCGGTCAGCAGGGTCAGCAGATACCTCGCGGCACTCTCGAGGAGCAGTCGCTGCCCACAGAGTTTTCGACAGGTGTGGGAGTGGCCCTGCTGCAGAACCGTCCCGACGTTCACAATGCCGAGATGCAACTTGCAGCCTGCTTCCACGACATACAGACGGCACGTTCGCAGTTCTATCCCTCTGTGACGATAGGTGCATCGGCAGCATTCACCAACTCCAACGGCGCCTTCGACCCGGGCAAATGGCTCACCACGCTCTTCGGCTCGCTCACGCAGCCCATCTTCATGCGCGGTGCGCTCGTGGCCAATCTCAAGGTGACGAAGATACAGTATGAGCAGGCTTTCAACACATGGCAGAATGCCATACTGCAGGCTGGCAACGAGGTGTCGAACGCCCTTGTCAACTACCGTGGCTACGACGAGAACAGCCAACTGGAGGCCCAGCGCATAGAGGTGCTCAAGAAGAATGTCGAGGACACGCGCGAACTCTACAAGCAGAGCGGCTCGAGTTATCTCGAGGTGCTTACGGCTGAGACACAACTGCTGTCGGCTCAGATTAACAAGGTGAGCGACGACTTCTACAAGATGCAGGCTGTCGTGTCGCTCTATACTGCCCTTGGCGGAGGGGGCCGATGATATTTACGATTTGACGATTTACAATTTATAATTATGAGTGAGATTAGTCCAAGAGCAGAAGTGTCGCCAAAGGCTAAGATAGGCAACAACTGCAAGATATTTCCCTTTGCGTATATCGAAGACGACGTGGTGATAGGCGACAACTGTGTCATCTTTCCTTTCGTCTCAATATGCAACGGCACCCGTATGGGCAAAGGCAACAAGATACATCAGGGCTCGGTGATAGGTGCCTTGCCGCAGGACTTTGAGTTCTGCGGTGAGCGTTCGGAGTGCATCATCGGCGACGGCAACGTGATACGCGAGAATGTAGTCATCAACCGCGCCACGCACAATGGCGGCCAGACCGTCATCGGCAATGAGAACGTACTCATGGAGGGAGCGCATATCTCCCACGACACCAAGGTTGGCAACCGCTGTGTCTTCGGTTACGGCACAAAGATAGCCGGCGACTGCACGATAGAAGACCTTGTCATCTTCTCGTCGAGTGTCATTGAGAATGCCAAGACGCGCGTAGGCTGTGGCGCCATGGTGCAGGCAGGTACCACTTTCTCAAGGGATGTTCCTCCCTACATCATCTGCACGAAGCGCTCTGAGTTTGGCGGCATCAACGAGATAGTAGGCCGTAAGCACGGTGTAGGCGAAAAGGTGCTCAAGCACATTGCCAACGCCTATCGTCTGGTGTTCCGTGGCAAGACGTCGGTGTTCGATGCTGTGCTGCAGATAAAAGACCAGGTGCCCGACAGCCCGGAAATTCGCCACATCGTGGAGTTTATCGAGGCCACCGAACTCGGCATTATTGCCAAGTAGAAGGAAGAGGCCTGAAAAAAGCCAAAATAGAAAGTCCCAATGACGGTTAAGTCATTGGGGCTTTCATTATATCGCAATGCGCAATGATTTTCAGACAATTCCCTGTGCCATCATGGCGTTGGCCACCTTCATGAAGCCAGCCACGTTAGCACCCTTGACGTAGTCAACGTATCCCGACTGCTGTTTGCCGTATTTCACGCACTGCTCGTGGATGTTCGACATTATCTGATGGAGTTTCTCGTCCACCTCGCGCTCGCTCCATCCCAGTCGCATCGAGTTCTGGGTCATTTCCAGTCCGCTCGTTGCCACGCCGCCTGCATTCACGGCCTTGCCAGGTGCGAACAACTGGTGGGCGGCTACAAACTTCTCGGCAGCCTCGGCAGTGCATCCCATGTTGGACACTTCGGCCACGCAGAGAGGCTTGTGGGCCAGAATGTGGTCGGCATCCTCGCCGTTCAGTTCGTTCTGTGTGGCGCAAGGCAGATAGATGTCGGCCTTCTGCTCCCACGGGCGCTTGCCCTCATAGAAGGTGGCGCCGTCGAACTCGTCGACGTAGGGCTGGCAGACATCGTTGCCCGATGCGCGCAGTTCGAGCATGTATTCTATCTTCTCGTCGTCAAGTCCGGCAGGGTCGTAGACATATCCGTCGGGGCCTGAGATGGTAATCACCTTGGCTCCCAGTTCGGTGGCTTTCTTTGCGGCTCCCCATGCCACGTTGCCGAAGCCCGACAGGGCAACCGTCTTGCCCTTGATATCCTCACCCTGTGTGGCCAGCATCTGCTGTACGAAATAGAGAGCGCCATATCCTGTGGCTTCGGGGCGTATCTTCGAGCCGCCCCATTCGATGCCCTTGCCGGTGAGCACGCCCTGGAATTGGTGGGTCAGTTTCTTGTATTGTCCGTAGAGGTAGCCTATCTCGCGTGCTCCTACGCCAATGTCGCCAGCAGGCACATCCTCGTCAGGGCCGATGTGGCGGTAGAGTTCGTTCATAAAAGCCTGGCAGAAACGCATCACCTCCTGATCGGAGCGGCCGCGTATGGAGAAGTCGCTGCCGCCCTTGCCGCCGCCCATCGGAAGCGTGGTGAGAGCGTTCTTGAATGTCTGCTCAAAGCCGAGGAATTTCAGGATGCTGAGGTTTACCGACGAGTGGAAGCGCAGTCCGCCCTTGTATGGGCCAATGGCCGAGTTGTACTGCACGCGGTAGCCAATGTTGACGTGCACTTCGCCGTGGTCGTCCACCCAAGGCACGCGGAACGTGATGATACGCTCCGGCTCTACGAGGCGCTCTATCAGTTTGGCGCGCTCAAACTCGGGATGCTGGTTATAGACATCCTCTATCGAGATCAGTACTTCGCGTACTGCCTGCAGATATTCCTGCTCGCCAGGGTGCTTCTGCTGCAGGTCTTGCATTATTTTCTCTACGTTCATGGTATTATTGATTTAAGTTAGTGAAAATGACAATGTGTCGGTTATCCACTACAAAAATAGGAATTCCCATGCATACGGCAATGGAAATTCCTAAATATTTTTAAGGAAAGGTTACATTTTGTCATCAGTAACTTCGAGCGATGATGACGCGGTGCTTGGATGGCTTGCCGCTCACCATGTCGACGCCAGACGTCTGCTCGAAGTCGAAGGGCACGCAGCGTATAGTGGCCTGTGTCTCTTCCTTTATCTTGGCCTCTGTCTCGGCAGTGCCGTCCCAGTGGCAGAGGAAGAAGCCGCCGTCCTTGATTTTCTCCTTGAACTCCTCGTAGTTGTCACATTCGTAGATATGCTCGTCGCGGAAGCGGCGTGCCTTGGCGTAGATGTTCTGCTGGATTTCGTCGAGCAGTGCCTCTACGCGTGCTGCAATGCCTTCGAGAGGCAGAGTCTCCTTCTCCAGAGTGTCGCGGCGCATCACTTCCACCGTGCCGTTTTCAAGGTCGCGTGCGCCGAGCACCAGTCTCACGGGCACGCCCTTGAGTTCGTAGTCGGCAAACTTAAATCCCGGGCGCTTGTTGTCCGAGTTGTCATACTTCACGCTGATGCCCTTGGCGCGCAGTTCTGCTATGATGGGCTCCACAGCGGCATCGACGGCGCTCTGCTGCTCGGGCTTGTTGGCTATGGGGACTATCACCACCTGTATCGGGGCCACCCGTGGAGGCAGTACCAGTCCGTTGTCGTCGCTATGGGTCATAATGAGTGCACCGATGAGGCGCGTGGAAACGCCCCAAGAGGCAGCCCACACGTATTCAGGTTTGTTCTCCTTGTTGAGATATGTCACGTCGAAGGCTTTGGCGAAGTTCTGGCCGAGGAAGTGGCTCGTTCCCGACTGCAGGGCCTTGCCGTCCTGCATCATTGCCTCGATGGTATAGGTGTCGAGGGCTCCGGCAAAGCGCTCCGTCTCGCTCTTTACGCCTTGCAGCACTGGTATGGAGAGGAATTCTTCGGCAAACTTGGCGTATACCTTCACCATCTTCTGTGCATCCTGCTCGGCCTCCTCACGTGTGGCGTGAGCCGTGTGGCCTTCCTGCCAGAGAAACTCCGATGTGCGCAGGAAGGGGCGTGTGCGCATTTCCCAGCGCATCACGTTGCACCACTGGTTGCACTTCAGGGGCAGGTCGCGCCACGACTGTATCCAGTTCTTGTACGTGTTCCAGATGATGGTCTCGCTGGTGGGGCGTATTATCAGTTCCTCCTCGAGTTTTGCTGCTGGGTCGACCACTACGCCGCCGTCGGCAGCCTTCAGGCGATAGTGGGTCACTACTGCTGCCTCCTTGGCAAATCCCTCTACGTGCTCTGCCTCGCGCGAGAGGAACGACTTGGGGATGAGCAGGGGGAAGTATGCATTCTGCACGCCTACTGCCTTGAACATGCTGTCGAGTTCGTGCTGCATCTTCTCCCAGATGGCGTAGCCGTAGGGCTTGATTACCATGCATCCGCGCACTGCCGACTGCTCGGCGAGGTCGGCCTTTACTACTAAATCGTTGTACCACTGGCTGTAGTTGTCAGCCCGTTTTGTCATTTCTTTCAGTTCCTTTGCCATTGTATGCTTGTGTCGTTGTTTTTTCCTGTTGAATTGGCGACAAAGGTACTAACAATTATTGGAAACAGCAAACGGGAGATAAAAATGCAGCAGTAATTTTTTAAACTGCAGTGATAAAATTTTTAAAAGCAGTAGAAATTTTTGAAAAAGCAGTTGTAATTTTTTTAAAAGCAGTAGAAATTTTTTTAAAAGCAGTTGTGGCAAAAATAAAAACAGCAGTAATATTAATATTACTGCTGTCGATAATTCACTGCGCTGGGCAGTTTCGGTAGGCTTACTGGGCCAGTTTGTTGTCAGAGCCAAGCACGTCGATGATCTTGTGCTTGTACATCTTCTCCATCTCGTCGCGAGCGGGGCCACAGTACTTGCGTGGGTCGAACTCGCCTGGCTTCTCGTCGAACACCTTGCGCACGGCAGCGGTGAAGGCAAGACGTGAGTCGGAGTCGATGTTGATCTTGCAGACGGCGCTCTTAGAGGCCTTGCGGAGTTGCTCTTCGGGAATACCTACTGCATCGGGCAGTTTGCCGCCATGCTCGTTGATCATGTCAACATACTCCTGTGGAACGCTGGAACTGCCGTGGAGCACGATGGGGAAGCCAGGGAGTTTCTCCATGATGGCATCGAGAACGTCGAAAGCCAATGGGGGAGGAACGAGTTTGCCGGTCTTCGGGTCGCGTGTGCACTGCTCGGGCTTGAACTTGTAAGCGCCGTGAGAGGTGCCGATAGAGATAGCGAGAGAGTCGCAGCCTGTACGGGTTGCGAAGTCGATAACCTCCTCGGGCTTCGTGTAGTGGCTCTCTTCTGCCTGTACCTCGTCTTCAACACCGGCGAGAACACCGAGTTCGCCTTCTACGGTAACATCAAATTGGTGAGCATACTCAACCACTTTGCGAGTCAGAGCAACGTTCTCATCGTATGGCAGAGCCGAACCGTCAATCATAACGCTTGAGAAGCCGAGGTCGATACAACTCTTGCAGAGTTCGAAACTGTCGCCGTGGTCAAGGTGAAGAACAATCTGAGGATTCTCCCAACCAAGTTCTTTAGCATACTCAACGGCACCTTGAGCCATATAGCGAAGAAGAGTCTGGTTCGCATAGTTACGCGCACCTTTACTTACCTGAAGAATAACAGGTGATTTGGTCTCTGCAGAAGCTTTGATGATAGCCTGCAGTTGCTCCATGTTGTTGAAATTGAACGCGGGGATGGCATAGCCACCATTGATTGCCTTCTTGAACATCTCGCGGGTGTTCACAAGACCTAATTCTTTGAAACTTACCATAGTATTATATTTTTAGTTGTTTATACCCAAATCGCTCATTAGACCGAAAGGGAAAGTTAATAATTGATTTTATCTTCTATTTCTCAAAAACTTTTTGGGGTATTTAGAACATAAATAGCCTTTCAGCCCGCAAATATATAAAAAAAAATGATGCCGCAAAAAATAAATATCTTTTGCGGCATTTTTATTATTTTCGGTAGAGCTATATTGTCTATAGCTCTACTTTATTAGCGGAGCATTATCTTTCCGGAACTTATTTTCTTCTTTTGATTTTCGAAGAAGACATAGATATATATTTGTCCGAGTTCCACCTCAAACACTGCACCTTCGGCATAATCATCTACGTTATAGAACAGGTCTAATGAACGTGAATCTTCTACGATGAACGCGCTATTGGGGTCGCAT
>CALFIY010000084.1 GCA_937877595.1 uncultured Prevotella sp. | reverse complement strand
TTTGATTATCTTTGCAGTCTATGGAAATGAAGAACATCCGCAACTTCTGTATAATTGCCCACCTTTGATTTTTTTGGGAAAAAGTCAGCCAAGAAAAATTCAAGAAAACACAAATAGAGGCCACTTCACGGCCTCTTTTTTCATGTGCCTGTAAAGGGTGCTTCTTTTCTTATTGTTTGATTATTATTTGTTATTTTTTGTTACTCGTTTGTTACTCGAATCAAAAAAAGCATTATCTTTGTGGCGGGTAACATATAAGCAGTAACAAAATTATGGCAAAGAAAAAGTCTATCAAGGCAAAAGAGCCTGTCAGAATCCGTACCAAGGCAGTCAAGGGCGGCAATCAATCAATTTACTTGGATATCTACAAAGACGGCCAGAGGTCGTACAAGTTCTTGAAGTTGTATCTTGTGCCAGAGACAAGCGAAGCGGCCAAGGCCCAAAACGCCAATACCATGCAGGCCGCCAATGCCGTCAAAAGTCAGATGATAATTGAACTTGCCAATAGTGAGGCGGGAATAAAAATCAATCCCGCCAAGGGCAGGATATTGCTTTCAGATTGGCTTGACACCTACCAAGCAGACCGAGACAGGCGTGGAAAGAGAATCGGCGGGATAGTGCCAAATCTCAAAAAGATACTGAAAGCATACAGGGGCGACAAGGTCACTTTGAAGATGATTGACAAGCGCTTCTGCCTTGGCTTTATTGACTTCATGCAAAACGAGTATATAACACAGTACGGCAAGACTTTAAGCCCCCTGACGGCACAAGGCTACTGTTCTATGTTTAGCACCGTCTTGAAGGCGGCCAAGGCGGCGGGGTGTATTGCTTCCAATCCCTTTGACGAGATACCGAGCGGCGACAAAATCAAGGGCGGCGAGAGCAAGCGGGAGTACCTGACGGCTGACGAGTTGAGGTCGCTTATAAACACACCGTTTCCAGAAAAGGGCATATCCCGCCAAGTCGGCGGCAGAACATACGGCGGCAGGGACATACGGGCGGCCTTTCTCTTTTCTTGCTTCACGGGGTTGAGGCTTTCTGACATTAAGGCGCTGACATGGGGCAATATAGTGGCTGACGGTGAGCGGTGCTTTATTGACGGCCTGATAGTCAAGAAGACGAGGCGGCCTCTTTACCTGCCTATTGGGGCAGAGGCCAGAAAGCACCTGCCAGAGCAGGGCAAGGCGGGGCGGGGAGATAAGGTCTTCAACCTGCCGAATAGTGACGGCTTCACCGACATGAAGGTGAGGGAGTGGGCGGCAGCGGCAGACCTCAACAAGAAGGTAACTTTTCATGTGGCACGGCATACCTTTGCAACACTCGAACTGACGGCGGGGGCAGACCTCTACACGGTGTCAAAACTCTTGGGGCATACCAATGTAGCCACTACCCAGATATATGCCAAGATAGTCAATAGCAAGAAAGCCGAGGCGGTGTCCCTTCTTGATAACCTCTTTACCGACTAAGATATGAAACCAGAAAACAACACACACGAAGCCGAGGCCGCTTCCAGAGCGGAACAGGCACGGCAGTATTACGATGAAGTTGAGGCCAAGATACAGGCAGCGATACCCGAAAAGGCCACCGAGAAACTAATCACAAGCCCTGTCAATATCCGGCTACTTGTACGGCGGCTTTCACGGGAAACGAATTTGCAGCGGCAGGCGGCCTTGATAGAGGCTTTCTACTGCAAAGAGCAAGAGCGGGTGTCTGCCAAGTGGAGTGACGGCGAGATAGTGGCAGTACAGGTGCAAACCACCGACACCGAGTTACTGAGGCGGCAAATTGTGGCCGATGTAACCGAGGCGGCAGCGGCGTTTGACGAATCGGCCAGAAACCGTATTTTAAGGGGCTTAAACGAGTGGAGTGAACACCAACACCAGAGTGGCGGGGAAAGTGGCTCAAATCGCCTAAAAACGGCCAAAGAATTGATTTTACCCACCGACATTGACACGCCAGAGGCAAGGCGGGTGTTCGGGCGGGCCTTGGCAGCGGGATATCTGGCCGAGACCTCAACGGGGCGTTATAAGTGGGTAACGGGTTTTCACGGGGCAAAGGCGGCAGCGGCATACCTTTGCACGCGCCTGTATAGTGGCAAGTATAGTGCACCGCCTTGGGGCGCTTTAGGCCGTTTCTTGGGGCTGACAAGATTAGATGCAGCGGCCTACCAAAATAAACAGTACACGAAGACGGCACGGCCTTGGAAGCAATCAATAGACAAACTCTTTGAAGACTGACGGAAAGCACCTCAAAAGGGTGCTTTTCTTGTCTTATCGTACACTATCAAAACCACTATTCTACACTGTTTTTCGTTTTGCTTCTTTCTGAACTTTGCACCGTAAACCAGAGCCGATGAGTGCAAGCACGGCAGACGGTGAGCACCGAGGCGAAGACGGCAGCCACTTGCACGGCGAGCCTGACGGCCTCAACGAGAAAAACCAAGAATATGGAAACGGCGATTATTGAACAGTTGAACAGGATTGAGCGAAACACACTACTTGCAGCAAAAAATGTACTGACCTTTGACGATGTGGCAGCGCTGACGGGGTTGAGCAAAAGTCACCTGTATAAGATGACTTGCAGCCGCCAGATACCCCACTACAAGCCAAACGGAAAGAATATCTATTTTGACCGAGCCGAGGTTGAGGCGTGGTTGAAGCAGAACAGGTACAATGCCGAGAGCGAGGCCGAGGCAGCGGCAGCGGCTTTTGTGGTACGGGAGGGCCTTTGATATGTATCTGACCGACTACTACAAGTTTGAGCACCTGTCTGGGAGCGCGAAGACACGCCTTGACTGTCTGGCCTCAACACGAAGTTACCCGTACTTTGAGCGGGAGCGATGCACGAAGAGCGGCCCGAAGGCCGAGCAAGGCGACCTGTATATTTACTGCAACGAGATACCGACACCACAATTCAACGAGGCGGTGAAGTCCAAGGCAGACAGGAGCCTGACTATCAAGGGCAAAAATGTAAGCAGCCTGTTTGTTACCGAGTTGAGGCCAGACACGGGCTTTGGTGACTTCCGAGGTACGGGCGATGCACTACTGTTTGTCTTCAAAAATTATGACTTCTTGGGGCGGTCTGCCGATGTGGGCGGGACAGTTGAGGTATTTGTGGCCAGAGGCATGAAAAACGAAAAGAAGCGACTATATGCCGACTTTGTGCAAGGGCGACTAATTGCCGAAATGCAGCGCTTGAGGGCGGCGGCATTTCCAGAGCGGGAAAACTGCCTGTTTTGAAGACTTGCTAATATTAAGTTGTTTTGAGTTACCGATTTTGTAACCGAGCGGGTACGATGTATGACACAGTTACAATGAAGTTGAGCCGTCACGAGGTGCAGGGCGTTTCTTTCTTGGAAGAGACGAGCCAATATCTTGACGAGATAACAAGCACCTATGAGAGGGGCGGGGTTTTTGGTGTTGTAGGCAGAGTGGGCGGGCTGACTGTGTCTCTTGACGAGGGGGCGGCGAGGGTAACGAGGGGCAGTCTTTGCAAGTGGCACCTTGGGGACAATGTGCACGAACTTGACCGAGCCGAGACAGGGCGGGCAATAGAGCGGCTTTCAGACACCTTGCACCTGCCTATTGAGCGGGCGGCGGTCACTCGTCTTGATGTGGGGCACAATCTCTTCATGCAGCACCCGCCAGAGGTCTATTTTAACCACTTGGGAGTGTTGAGGTATGCAAGCCGCCTTGAAGAGCCGAGCGGGGTTTACTACAAGCAAGGCTCTGGCCGTCTGGCCTTCTATGATAAGGCACGGGAGGCGAGGGCGGCGGGCGGATATGTGCCAGAGGTTTGCAGAACTGAGAATATTTTGAGGTATGAGCGGAGGTTTACCAAGTGGCTTTCACACTACCTGCAAGAGCCGAGAGTGACGGCGGCAGACCTGAGCGAAGAGCGTTTTTATAGCAAAGTCAGCGGCATGTGGCTGCAATCCTACCGAGATATCCACAAGGTTAAGTTGATAACGATAAATCCAGAAGCGATGAGAAGCAAAAAAGAGTTTGACAAGGCGGCCCGCCTGGCCTTGGTTGAGAAAGTGGGCGGGGAAGCGGCGATGTTGGAACAAATACAGGAGATGCAGCGCCGAGGCGACATTACCAAGAAGCAGGCTTATGATATGAGAAAGACGGTCAAGGCTGCCTGTGTCTCTGGTATGGGGCTGACTGTCCAGAGCGATGCAGTCACCGAGTTGGACAGGAAGATAGCGGAGGCGGCGGCCCGCTGAGGGCGTGGCTTCTGCCCCAAAAAAGCGGATTTTTCGGGTGGTATAAAAAAGGCAAAATCTGAATTTTCTGACGGTATAAAAAAAGGCATTATGAGAAAATCCGAAGTTTCCGAGGGCATTAAAAAAGGGCGTGGAATATCGCCCGAACTCCGAGCGAAGCAAGAGCGAAGCAAGAGCGATGATTGGCCAAAGTCCGAGGATTGGGGAGACGATGATTGGCCAAAGTCCGAAGATTGGCCAGAGGTCGAAGATTGGGAAAAGGCCGAGGATTGGCCAGAGGTCAACGATTGGACCCAGATGCCGTGGCCGGAGGATAAACCGTGGGAGCCGACACCGTGGGAACCATCCTTTTAGGGCCGGAGGAACCGACAGGCAGAGGCAGAACCGCCACCGCCCCCCCCCACAAAATTCGGATTTTTCGGATGCATATAAAAAACGCGCGTAGAACGAAAATAAAGGGGCGTAAATCGCAGCGGAGGGCAAAAAGGTATAGGACTACCACCGCAGGCGGAAAAGCCCGCAGAAACGAAATAAAGCCCAAATACGGGGTATTGCCGCAGCGATGCCGGAAGATGCAGGCCGGATGCTGGCCGCAGCGATGGCCGGAGGATGCAGCCGCCATCCTCTTGCAATCCCGAAAAATTTGGCTACCTTTGTAGTGCCCGAAGGGGTGTATTAATAACGCAACGAACCGCGCGGAACTATCCACAGTTTCGAGCGGTTTTTCTGTCAAAAAATCACTATCACGCCAAAATCACGCCAATTTTGAGAAACGAAAAACGGCAACGGATTGAAAACCAATCTATTGCCGTATCCTTGTAGTAGACTACCCGTTAAAATTATCGAACTTTTTTCGGGCCATC
>CALFIY010000083.1 GCA_937877595.1 uncultured Prevotella sp. | reverse complement strand
TTCCTTCCGTTGGTACTGGAGAAAGGTATAATACCTCATCAAATCTCTTATGTTGCCAATTACTTCTAATATAGAATAGAACGCGCGCAAGGCTTTTAGGAAAACTTTCTTACGCACAAGTTCCTTGTATAGTGTACTCTCGTTCTTAAAAACGAGGCTCTCTATTTCTTTATTATTATGGTGTACTTCTACCATCATTAATCATTTGACGGAAAAGGTACAACAAACAAATTAAATTACCAAATATTTTAGAAGAAAATTTAATAAAATATCATAAAATATCCCTAAGTCTGGGAATTTTATATTTTCGTATCATATAAATTCCTTCTTCACTCAAATAACTGATTGGCAAATTACCAATCAGGTTTTTCTCTATGGGAAATGAAACCACATACCTAAATCAGGTATCTGGTTTGCGATTATTAGTAGATTATTTCCTTACCTTGCGGTACTTTTGGTTTCTATCGTTAGGTGTCTCTGGATTTGTCATTTCTAAAACACCAAGATCTACCAATGGTTGAATATGCCTCTTTCTGTTAGCCGATTGGTTTGAAATTCCCAATCTATCCATAATCTCCTGAGATGTTCTTGGTACAGAACAGAAATTGACAATATCCTTTTGCGCCTTTGTCAATGGGTGTCTCGGTCGCTTTTCTTGGTTATTTTCTTGATTACTTTCTTGGTTACTTTCTTGGTTACCTTTTCTCTTGAAAATCACCACAAACTCATGCGCCGACTCATGGTTTTCAAATGTGACCTCTGGCTTCTCCTCCATCGCACGAATGATACCAGTTCCTGCTCCAGTATATGGTAGCAAAATAACAGGAGTGGTGAGAGGTACCCTCTCTCACTCCTTACCCCTCACCCTCACCGCCAATATGCCTCGAAGTGATGGGTGACGCGCTGCTCTGGTGGCGGTAGCGTCATATAGTCGCCGTAGGTGCACTCAAGGTAGTGGCGATAGCCAACCATCGTTTTGTATGTCTTTCCCTCAAACTTTATGTCCACCTGTTCTGCTATGTCGCTGGCAGTGAAGCACCCCATGATGCTCGGGCCAGCCTCCGTCATGTTGCACACGGTCTGTGTGGGCTGCGGCAGCACTGTCAGTCGGCGTAGTTGGCGCTCTGTCCATGCCACGCTGACGGGCAGCAGTCGGTAGCACCAGTAGGCCAGTCGCGACCGCAGCGGATTGGCATGGGCTATCTTGCAGCGCCGTATCTTGTAGAGCAGTTTCTTGCGGCGGAACACGCGTTGGCGCTCCGCCTCGTCGTCGCTGACATAGTCTACGGGAAACACGTCGATATAAACTCCTATCTCAAATCCCTCCACCTCTTTCTCCACCATGCGCGTACGGCTGTCTACCACCTTGGCAAAGGTGTAATAGTAGTTGTGGGCCGACGACTGACTTACAACACGGTAGTTGCCGGTGGGCTCGCTGAAAGTTTTCAGGAAAACCTCGTAGTCGTCGCGCGGCATATAGATATCGAGATCGTCATCCCATGGAATGTAGCCTCCGTGGCGTACTGCTCCCAGCAGAGTGCCGCTGGAAAGGAAATAGCGCAGGTTTTGCTTCTGGCAGAATTCGTGCACGCTGTCGAGGATAGCCATCTGCAGCGAGCGCAGTTCGTCAATGTCGGTAATCGGTGTCATGGCTGCAAAGGTAAACTTTTATTTACAATTTATTTTAGAATTACTTTTAAAATGTAACATACCTGTCAACACCCCTCCTACCACACTTGTGGTATGTAAAATGGCACGTTTGTGTTATTGTCGTGCGGTGCAAAATCCCGTAACTTTGCACCCAAGCAATCAACAAGAAAAAACAGACAATAAATAAGTAACCAAAATAAATAACGACTATGAGTAAGAAGAACTATCGATTTGAGACATTGCAACTCCATGTTGGACAGGAACAGCCCGACCCGGCTACTGACGCTCGCGCCGTGCCCATCTATCAGACGACATCATACGTGTTCCGCAATTCGCAGCATGCTGCCGACCGTTTCGGTCTGCGCGACGCTGGTAACATCTACGGCCGACTGACCAACTCTACGCAGGGAGTGTTTGAAGACCGCGTGGCAGCCCTCGAGGGCGGCGTGGCAGGACTTGCCGTGGCAAGCGGTGCTGCTGCCGTGACCTATTCTCTGCAGAACATCGTGCAGAACGGAGGTCACATCGTGGCTGCCGACAATCTGTATGGCGGTTCGTTCAATCTCATCACCCACACGCTTGCCACTCAGGGTATCACCAACACCATCGTCAACGTCAACGACCTGAAGGCTGTAGAGGCTGCCATCCAGCCCAACACACGCGCCATCTATGCTGAGACTTTCGGCAATCCTAACAGCGACGTGACAAATATCGACGCTCTTGCTGAGGTGGCTCATCGCCACGACATCCCCCTGATTATCGACAACACCTTCGGCACGCCCTATCTCATCCGTCCTATTGAGCACGGCGCCGACGTCGTTGTCCATTCCGCCACTAAGTTCATTGGCGGCCACGGCTCGTCGTTGGGCGGCGTGATAGTAGACGGCGGAACCTTCGACTGGAAGAAGAATGCCGACAAATTCCCAACTCTCGGCAAGCCCGACCCATCATACCACGGTGCTGTGTTTGCCGACGTGGCAGGCGCTGCTGCCTTCGTGACCCGCATCCGTGCCGTCATCCTGCGTGACACCGGTGCCGCCATCTCGCCG
>CALFIY010000082.1 GCA_937877595.1 uncultured Prevotella sp. | reverse complement strand
ATCCCTTTGGCGAGTGGTTCCGCTGCGACGTGAAAGACGTGGAGCGGGCCATCCATGCCGCGATGGAACGGCGCGACAGCATGACGGAGCGCATCTACAATTTCAAGATGCGTCCAGAGCAGGCAGATGCAGTAGGCAGAACGGCGGCATACTTTAAAGCGTTCAAAAAAGACCCAGCCAACAAGGGACTCATACCGCACTATCTCTGGAATGCGAAGATGCGCTTCGGAAAGACCTTTACTACCTATCAACTGGCCTTGAAGATGGGGTGGACACGAGTGCTTGTGCTGACGTTTAAACCGGCAGTGAAGACGGCATGGGAAGAAGACCTCAACACCCACATGGACTTCAAGGGCTGGCAGTTCTGTCAGAAGCAGGAAGACAGAGAGTTTAACAGCGTTGACGAAAGAAAGCCTTTCGTATGTTTTGCTTCTTTCCAGGACGTGTTGGGCAAGAATGCCGTAGGAGGCATCAAGGCCACCAACGAATGGATTCAGACGATAGAATGGGACTGCATTGTACTGGACGAATACCATTACGGGGCCTGGGGAAAGAATGCCAAAAACTTCTACGACAAGAAAGACCCGGCCCTGAGAGGCGCAGAAGAGGTGGGCGAACTCATTACGGAAGATGCCGACTCAAAACACGAAATAGAGGCGCGCGAACTCTACGACGAAGAGTTGATGCCCTTACGCACGGGCGCGTACCTATATCTTTCGGGCACCCCCTTCAGAGCCATCTCAACTGGTGAATTTATTGAAGAGCAAATATACAACTGGACGTACTCAGACGAACAGGCTGCAAAGGAGGCATGGGAACGTAGCCCATACAGGCAGAAGCCAAATCCATACGCCCAACTGCCAAAGATGGTGATGATGACCTATCAAATGCCAGAGAACATCAGAAAGATAGCCATGCAGGGAGAGTTCGACGAATTTGACCTCAACGAATTTTTCCGTGCGGAAAGCCTAACACACACCCACTCCCCGAATGGCGACAAGTATTATTTCCTGTATGAGGAGTATGTACAGAAATGGCTCAATCTGATACGCGGAGTATATGCGGAGGAAATCGTTACGGAACTGAAACAGGCCAGCAAAAAACCTCCCATGCCCTACTCGGACAGCCGTCTGCTGAGTTATCTGCAGCATACGTACTGGTTTCTGCCAAGTGTTGCTGCATGCAAAGCCATGGCAAAACTACTGCGCAAGCGAGCCAACCGGTTTTTTGACGACTACGAGGTGATAGTTGCTGCCGGCAGCGAGGCTGGCATGGGGGCAAAGGCTGTGGAACCTGTCTACAGCGCAATGGGAAATCCGCAGCAGACCAAGACTATAACACTGTCGTGCGGCAAACTTTCGACAGGTGTAACGGTAAAGCCATGGACAGGAATAATGATGCTTCGCAACACTACCTCGCCAGAGACCTACTTTCAGGCAGCATTTCGCGTGCAGTCGCCATGGACGACAAAGGACGAGGATGGACGTGAGGTGATACTGAAGCCGCTCTGCTATGTGTTCGACTTCGCTCCCAACCGCGCATTGCGACAAGTTCAGGAATACAGTTGCCAACTGAATATAGACGAGAGCAATCCAGAGAAAAAGGTAAAAGAGTTTATAAAGTTCCTGCCAATACTGGCCTATGACGGTTCGTCGATGAACGAAATAGACGCTGCAGGAGTAATGGATATGGCTATGAGCGGTACGACAGCGACACTGCTGGCAAGGAGGTGGGAAAGTGCGGTACTGGTAAACGTGGATAATACGACGCTGCAACGACTGCTTAACAACGCCGACGCGATGAAGGCTTTGATGAACATTGAAGGCTTCCGCAGTCTGAATGCCGACATAGAGACAATCATCAACAAATCGGAACATGTCAAGCAGACAAAGAAGACAAAAGACCCGAACAAGATGACGCCAAAGGAGAAAAAAGCACTGAGCGACGAGGAAAAGGAATATAAGAGTAAGCGGAAAGAGATACAGGAGAAACTTATCAAATTTGCAACGCGCATACCTGTGTTTATGTATCTTACAGACTTCAGGGAATATAGTCTGAAGGATGTCATAACTCAACTGGAGCCTGAACTGTTCCGAAAAGTTACAGGCTTAACACTGGGCGACTTCAGTCTGCTGGTAAGCCTGGGGGTGTTCAACAGCGAGCGCATGAACGATGCCGTTTACAAGTTTAAACGCTATGAAGACGCATCACTTGAATATGCTGGCATAAACACACACGACGGTACGCTCGTCGGCGGATGGGACACGGTAAAAGACACTACAGCGTAAATCTGAACCCGAAGCGTTTTGACTATCAAAAAAGCCCACAGCAATGTGGGCTTTACTATTGTTACATTTTTCTCAAAGGCTTCTGAGTTACAGGCTGTCGCCAAAGTCCTGACGGAACTTCTTGGCGAGTTCTTCCTGCCAGTAGCCAATCTCCTTCATCCGGCCAAAGAAGAAACGCAGCACCTTGGGCTCACTGGTCCACTGCAGGCCGCCGATAATGTCGCGGTTGTCCCAAACCCACTTCACGCGGTCGGCACAATACTTGATCTGGCTGAGCGTAAACACGCGGCGAGGCACAGCAAGGCGCTGGAGTTCAAGTTCGGCATAGCGCTCTGTGCCGTCGGGCTCGCGCTGCTCACTAACCGTACCACGCTCCATACCGCGTATGCCGCCTGCAATATAAACAGCAGCGCCTACGGCTGCGGCAGGATACTGATTGTGAGGCATATCTGGCACAAATTCCGAGCAGTTGAGGTGAACACCAAGTCCGCCGGCAGGCTTGATAACGGGAACACCGTAGTCGTCGAGTTCCTTAGCAAGATAGGCAATGAACTCAGGTCCCTGATTGATATACTCCATGTCGAGCGACTCAATAAGACCTTGCGCTGCGGCTTCAATAGAACGTACTTCCATACCGCCATAGGTGAGGAAGCCTTCGAAAAGAGGCACGAACTCCATCATCATATTGGTCCACTTGGCATCACTGGAGAGAATAAATCCGCCACGGCTGAAACCAAGTTTGCGAGCAGAGAAATAAATAATGTCAAACTT
This sequence comes from uncultured Prevotella sp., assembly GCA_937877595.1. Taxonomy (GTDB): domain Bacteria; phylum Bacteroidota; class Bacteroidia; order Bacteroidales; family Bacteroidaceae; genus Prevotella. The sequence goes on along the minus strand of CALFIY010000082.1, from coordinate 57,997 downwards.
GCTTGCAAGAAGATGGTAAATCTCTTTTGTCTCCATATATTTGCACTGAGGCTCGCGCGTCTTCATAAAATAGACATTGTCCTGCAGCAACGAGGCATCGAGAACGCTCACCACGCCTTTGTCATGGCAGATGTCGGTAACGGCAAGCATGTTTTCAAGACTTACCGGCTGTCCGCCAATGAGGTTGGTGCCTGCTTCTACGCGGACAAAGGCAACACGCTCTGCAGTGTATTCATCGATAGTGGCCTTCAGATTCTCCAAGTCGAAGTCGCCCTTGAACGGATCGTCGCTCTGCGGCACGAGTCCCTTCTTGGCAACAAGTTCAACAACCTCGCCGCCAAGGCGCGTAATGTGTGCCTTAGTGGTAGTGAAATGGAAGTTCATCAAGGCTACCTTGCCAGGCTTGACAAATGTCTCGGCCAAAATATTTTCTGCAGCACGTCCCTGGTGGGCTGGCAACACATTGCGCACGCCAAACACCTCGTCGATAGCATCAACAGCGCGGTCCCAAGTGGCGCTGCCGGCGTAAGAGTCGTCGGCAATACTCATGGCAGCCACTTGTCTGTCTGACATACCGTTGACACCAGAGTCGGTAATCATGTCCATATAAATATCCTTGTTCTTCAGAAGGAAGGTGTTGTTCCCTGCCTCCTGAATGGCGCGCAGGCGCTCTTCAACGGGCAAAAGGTTTAGTTTCTGTACCACACGCACTTTGTGCATTTCCAAAGGCACCTGGTTTTCTGGCTGATAAAATTTTACTAATGACATAAGTCCTTTTTTTTTGCTTTAGGTTAATAATATGAATTATTGGGCGGCGAAGTTAGCGTTTTTCTTTCAGATTATCAAAATTTTTAGCAAAAATGTATAACTTTGCAACGATTTTAGACAAAACACGAACAATTACTTGATTTCAACGGCTATAAAACCATGTTAGGAACAATAGTAAACACGCTGTGCATCATAGCAGGCAGTTGTGTAGGCAGCACACTGCGCCGGCGTATCAGCCAACGACTACAGACGGCGCTTTACAACGCAATGGGACTGGTGACACTGGCGCTGGGTGCACGTATGGCAACAAACAACTTGAACAACAGCGAACTGCCAGTGCTGTTCATACTGAGTATTGCACTGGGAGCCGTGGTAGGAATGAAACTCGACCTGGCAGGACGCATAGAGCGCTATGCCGAGCGCCACAATGCGTCGGCACTGGCTCAGGGACTTACTACCGCATGCCTACTCTACTGCATAGGAACGCTGAGCATAGTCGGACCCGTGCTTAGTGCTGTGTATGGCGACAATACATATCTATTTACCAACGCTACGCTTGACCTTGTCACATCGGCAGTATTTGCTGCAACATACGGATGGGGAATGTTGTGGGGCGCAGCAGTGCTGTTCTGCTGGCAGGGAAGCATCTACGGCATTGCCTATCTGCTAAATTCGAGCAACTTTATACCTGAAGCGCTTATGACGGAAATCTCTATCGTGGGTGGTCTGCTGCTAATCTCGTCGGGACTCGCGATACTTAACATCAAGGACTGCAAGACGGTCAATCTGCTGCCAGCCCTGCTCGTGCCTGTTCTCTTCTTTGCCCTACGTGCTGCAGCACACGCGCTTGGCCTTTTCTGAATGTTTGAATACCGTAAGAACACAAAAGTGACAAGTCATGCGGCCTGTCACTTTTGTGTTCTTACAAAAACGATGGTGATTCCGTTGGGATTCGAACCCAAGGCCCACAGCTTAGAAGGCTGTTGCTCTATCCAACTGAGCTACGGAACCATCGCGGCTAAATTTACACATAATTGCAGCAGCAACTTCTGTCTGCAACACATACTTTCAACTTAGCGGCTGCAAAGGTAAAAAATATTTTTATTCAGTAAAAAAAATAATGAGTTTTTTCTATTAAAAATTAGGTTTAATAATTATTCTTTGTAACTTTGCCGCTGTTTGGAAAGTGTACAACATATAAACATAAAAATAATAATATGACTATCAACGAATTCAATTTTGCTGGCAAGAAAGCAATCGTACGTGTAGACTTCAACGTACCCCTGGACGAAAATGGTAAGATAACCGACGACACCCGCATTCGCGGTGCATTGCCCACACTTAAGAAAATTCTTGGCGATGGTGGTGCCGTGATAATCATGTCGCATATGGGTAAGCCCAAAGGCAAGGTAAACCCCAAACTCTCTCTCGGACAGATTCGCGAAGCCGTAGAAAAGGCTCTCGGCGTTCCCGTGGCTTTTGCACCTGATTGCGCTAAGGCTTCACAGGCTGCCAAGGACCTGAAGATGGGCGAGGCTCTTCTGTTGGAGAACCTGCGCTACTATCCTGAAGAAGAAGGCAAGCCCGTGGGCGTAGAAAAAGGTACACCAGAATACGACGAGGCCAAGAAGGCTATGAAGCAGAGCCAGAAAGAATTTGCAAAGACACTGGCATCTTATGCTGATGTTTACGTGATGGATGCCTTCGGCACCGCTCACCGCAAGCATGCCTCTACCGCTGTTATCGCCGACTTTTTCGATGCTGACGCAAAGATGCTCGGTCTGCTCATGGAGAAGGAAGTAACGGCTGTCGACAATGTGCTCTCTAACATCAAGCGTCCTTTCGTTGCCATAATGGGCGGCTCTAAGGTTAGTTCGAAGATTGGCATTATCGAGAACCTGTTGGGCAAGGTTGACAAACTCATCCTTTGCGGTGGCATGACATACACTTTTGCCAAGGCTCACAATGGTGAGATTGGAGAGTCTATCGTTGAACTTGACAAACTGGACGTTGCTCTTGGAGTGGAAGAATTGGCAAAGAAGAACGGTGTACAACTCGTTCTCGGCACCGATTGCACGGCAACGAACGGACTTGATTTCGGCACAATGACCGTAAAGCCTGGTGCTGAAATCATTACATGTCCAAGCAACAAGGTTCCTGCCGGGTTTGAAGGAGTCGATGCCGGATCTGAGAGCCAGAAGGCATTTGCAGAAGCAATAAAAGGCGCAAAGACCATCTTGTGGAATGGCCCCGCCGGTGTATTTGAATGTGACGACTTCACTGCAGGTAGCCGCGCCATCGGCAATGCCATTGCCGAAGCAACAGCAGAGGGAGCATTCTCGCTGATTGGCGGTGGTGACTCTGTGGCATGCGTCAATAAGTTCGGACTTGCAGACAAGGTAAGTTACATCTCAACTGGCGGTGGTGCACTGCTGGAGGCTATCGAAGGAAAAGTACTTCCCGGCGTAGCAGCAATCAAAGGTGAATAACGCAAAATTGGGAATTATTATGAGTAAGGTTTTCATTATCGGCGATCGCACCAAGGACGAGTGGATATCAGTGCTTGACACTGAAAAGAAAAAACTTGAGTTTACCAACCACATTGCCACGGCCAAGGAGTTCAAAGGCTTTGAGGCTACGAAGGAAGAGTTGAAGAAACTGCAAGAGACTGGCTATTTCACCGACCTGCAGGTGTACATCAAAGAAGAAGATGGCAAGGCTTACAAGCCTGATGAGCGAGACTCGTTCCACATTTAGTCGCGCGCGTACATTATTAATATTATATACTAACGTCCCATTGTCGGTGAGTGGCAATGGGACGTTTTTTATTAGCAAAAAAAAGCAAAATATTAAGAGTAAGTAAATATTTTTTGTATTTTTGCAAAATTAAATAGAAAACTAACCATACCAAACCACAAACACAATTCGGTTATGAACAACAACAGCATCATGAACAAAGCAGCCGACAACATCCGCATACTGGCTGCTGCTATGGTAGAAAAAGCAAAATCAGGACACCCCGGTGGCGCCATGGGCGGAGCAGACTTTATCAACACTCTATATAGCGAATTTCTCGTGTACGATCCGGAAAATCCCACATGGGAAGGAAGAGACCGCTTCTTTCTTGACCCTGGTCACATGGCGCCAATGCTGTATAGCCAGTTGTGCCTGATTGGGAAATATGAACTCGAAGACCTAAAGAACTTGCGCCAGTGGGGCTCGGTTACGCCAGGACATCCAGAAAGAGAATTGGCACGTGGAATAGAAAACACATCAGGCCCTCTGGGACAAGGCCACACATTTGCCGTTGGTGCTGCAATCGCTGCAAAATTCCTGAAAGCACGACTGGGCGATGTTATGAGCCAGACAATTTACGCCTACATTTCCGACGGTGGTGTACAGGAAGAGATTTCACAAGGCGCAGGACGTATAGCAGGAAATCTTGGACTGGACAACCTGATTATGTTCTACGATGCCAACGACATACAACTTTCTACGAAAACGGAAGTAGTAACCTGCGAGGATACAGCAAAGAAATATGAGGCGTGGGGATGGTACGTACAGAAGATAGACGGCAACGACGTTGACCAGATACGTCAGGCAATACGCAATGCGCAAGCAGAAAAGGAGCGTCCAAGCCTAATCGTCGGCCATTGCATAATGGGCAAGGGCGCCCGCAAGGCTGACGGTTCGAGTTACGAGAGCAACTGTGCCACACATGGCGCACCTCTGGGAGGCGACAACTTCGTACAGACAATGAAAAACCTTGGCGCCGATGCAGAAAACCCGTTTGTGATATTCCCTGAAGTAAAGGAATTGTATGCACGCCGTAAGGAGGAACTGAAAAAAATCGTTGCTGAACGCTACGCACAGAAAGCCGCATGGGCTAAAGCAAATCCAGACAAGGCAAAACTGCTTGAAGAATGGTTCAGCAACAAAGCACCGAAAATAGATTGGAGCCGTGTTGAGCAAAAAACAGGTTCTGCAACACGTGGCGCTTCTGCCGTAGTGCTCAGCCAACTGGCAGAACAAGTGCCAAACATGATTTGTGCATCAGCAGACCTTTCCAATAGTGACAAAACAGACGGTTTCCTGAAGAAAACGCACGACATACAACGCGGAGACTTCTCCGGAGCATTCTTCCAGGCTGGCGTAGCCGAACTTACCATGGCTTGCTGCTGTATTGGCATGGCTCTGCATGGCGGCGTAATACCTGCATGCGGTACATTCTTTGTTTTCTCCGACTACATGAAGCCAGCCGTACGCATGGCTGCACTGATGGAAATGCCTGTGAAGTTTATTTGGACACACGATGCTTTCCGTGTCGGCGAAGACGGTCCTACACATGAGCCAGTAGAACAGGAAGCACAGATACGACTGATGGAAAAATTGAAGAATCATCACCACAGGAACAGCATGCTTGTTCTCAGGCCAGCCGACGCCGAGGAGACAACATCCTGCTGGCGCATTGCAATGGAAAACACGCTCACACCGACAGCGCTGATACTTTCAAGACAGAACATCGACATGCTGCCCGAAGGCAACGATTATTCGCAGGCAGCAAATGGCGCATACGTCGTAGCAGGCTCCGACGCAGACTATGATGTCATACTGCTGGCATCCGGCTCCGAAGTTTCTACGCTGGAAGCAGGAGCCGCATTGCTTCGCAACGACGGCGTGAAGGTAAGAATAGTAAGCGTGCCAAGCGAAGGACTTTTCCGTTCACAGCCGAAAGAATATCAGGAGCAGGTGCTGCCTGCTGGAAAAAAGAAATTCGGCTTGACGGCAGGACTGCCTGTCACTTTGGAAGGACTGGTAGGCGCAGACGGCATCGTCTGGGGACTTGAGAGTTTCGGTTTCTCTGCACCGTACAAAGTACTTGACGAGAAACTGGGATATACTGGTCAGAACGTGTATGAGCAAGTTAAAAAAATATTATCTTAATGGAAGTGAAAATAGTAGGCATAGCCAGCGACCACGCTGGCTATGCTCTTAAACAATACGTAAAGACATATCTGCAGTCGAAAGGATATGCCTACAAAGATTACGGAACGTATGGTGAGGAGTCGTGTGACTATAGTGACTTCGGCCACGCACTTGCTGAAGGTATGGAAAAAGGCGAGACGTTTCCAGGAATTGCCATCTGCGGTAGCGGCGAAGGCATAAGCATGACGCTTAACAAGCATCAGACTATACGCGCCGGGCTTTGCTGGGCTCCAGAGATAGCACATCTCATACGCCAGCACAACGATGCCAATGTTCTGGTGATGCCAGGCAGATTTATTTCCGAAGATACCGCACGTCAGATACTGGACGAGTTTTTTGACACGCCATTTGAAGGCGGACGCCACCAGCGGCGCATCGACAAAATACCTGTTAAGCATTGATATTCATATCCACTGTAATGACCCAAAAGAACGACTTTGTAACAATAGCCGATCTCACGAGAGAGAAAATTCTCTACATGATAGAGATGGCGCAAGAGTTTGAACGCCACCCTAACCGCGAACTGCTGAAGGGGAAAGTTGTGGCAACACTTTTCTTCGAGCCAAGCACTCGCACACGACTGTCGTTTGAGACGGCAGCAAACAGGTTGGGCGCAAGAGTGATTGGCTTTGCCGATCCGAAGATAACAAGCGGCACCAAAGGCGAGACACTCAAGGACACTATATCAATGGTAGCCAACTATGCCGACGTTATTGTGATGAGACACTATATTGAGGGTGCAGCACAATACGCCTCTGAGGTTACGCAGGTTCCGATAGTTAATGCCGGTGACGGCGCTCACCAGCACCCCTCACAATGCATGCTCGATTTATACAGCATATACAAAACTCAGGGAACGCTCGACAATCTCAACATATATCTTGTAGGCGATTTGAAATACGGCCGTACCGTTCATTCTCTCATTATGGCAATGCGTCATTTCAATCCCACTTTCCATTTTGTTGCACCAAAAGAATTGGCTATGCCTCAGGAGTACAAGTTATACTGCAAAGAACATGGCATTTCTTTCCAGGAGCATACAGCCTTCAATGAGAAAGTCATTCAGGATGCAGACATATTATATATGACGCGCGTACAGAAAGAACGCTTTTCAGATTTGATGGAATACGAAAGAGTGAAAAACGTATACATTCTGACTGCCGACATGCTGCGACTTGCAAAGCCAAACATGAAAATACTTCATCCACTTCCACGCGTAAACGAGATAGCATACAACGTAGACGACGACCCACACGCCTATTACATTCAGCAGGCAGGCAACGGCCTCTACGCACGAGAGGCAATCTTCTGCGATGTGCTTGGAATAACACTCGATGAAGTAAAAGCCGACGAAACCATCATATAAAATCCACAAAAACACCTACACCTGCATGGAAAAAAATGAAATGCTCGTTGCCGCTATAAAAAATGGCACCGTAATAGATCATATCCCATCGGGAAAAACATATCAAGTTGCCCAACTCCTGAAATTGGCAGAACTGGAGACTCCCGTTACCATTGGCTATAATTTCCGCTCACAGAAACTTGGTACGAAGGGCATTATAAAAGTGGAAGACAAGTGGTTCTCCGACGAGGAAATCTCACGGCTTTCCGTAGTTGCGCCCAACATAGTTCTCAACATAATAAGAGATTTTGAGGTGGTTGAGAAGAAAACCGTTCGCACGCCAGAGGAAATCAGGGGCATCGTTAAGTGCAACAATCCCAAATGCATCACCAACAACGAGCCGATGCGAACCTACTTCCACGTGAGCAACGGAATCCTTACATGCCACTACTGCGAGAAAGAGCAGGATATCAACAAGGTAGAACTGGTTTGATAACATCTGTCATCCTATGCCTGACGCCTTTACAATTACTATTGTTGTCTTGCTGTTGCTGACAGTCGGCATCACTCCTCTGTGCAATGCCCTGTTCAGAAGGCCGCGCACTACCACCCCGCCCCTTACCGACAGTACGCCGTCGCTCTCAGTTGTTATCACCACACATGATAATGCTGCAGAAATCAGAAACAATCTCCCTGCAATACTGCAACAGGAATACGATGGCAAGTTTGAGGTAATTGTGGTAGACGAATCGTCGACCGACGACAGTGAAGAAGAATTGAAATTGCTCAAGGCGCAACATCCCCAACTTTACACCACATATATTCCCAACTCAAGCCACTATGTAAGCAGAAAGAAGTTGGCACTTACGATAGGCATTAAAGCAGCCCATAGCGAGTGGATAGTGCTTACCGATATTGACTGCAGGCCAAACAGCAGCAAATGGCTGGCTACAATCGCAAGCCACACAAGCGATGACATCGATATCATAATGGGCTATACCGGCTATCTCAAGCCTACGCCGGCCTATTGGCGCTACGACCGCCTGCTCACCGCCTGCTATCAGATGCGACAGGCAGAAAGAAGCACCGCATATCGTCACGAGGGTCACAACCTTACGATACGCAAGAGCAAATTCATGGCTCAGAACGGCTTCCTTAAAAATCTGAAATATCTGCGTGGCGAGTACGACTTTACCGTAAATGAGATGGCGACGTCTGGTAGTACGGCTGTCATGCTTGAGCCCGATTCTTTTGTCAGACAAGAATATCCTTCACACAAGACGTGGCGCTATTCACATCTTTATTACCTTGAGAGCCGCCGGCACATGAAACGTGGTTTCTGCCACAGACTGCTCTTCAATGCAGACCAGGCAATGCTCCACTTCGGATGGCTGATGCCGTTAGTCACAACAATTTACTCTGCCGTCACACAGCAATGGATACTGCTGTCTGCTGCCATAGCAACACTCATTGCAACACTTGCAGTGCGCATGGCGATATTCCACAAGGCTTGCCGTCAGTTTGAAGAGAGCATAGCCTTATGGAAAGCCCCTTTGCTCGAACTGCGCATGATGTGGCAGAATGCATGGTTCATGCTGCGCCATCTGACAGCCGACAAGTACGACTTTATACGACGCTGAAAACAACCGCTTCCACACACCCATCACATGATAAGCGTAATTCACTACACACCTCAAGACGACAGCATGATTACAAGTTATGTAGACATGCTTACAAAAGGTATGGGACTGGAAGCAGGCAACAGCGTTGCAACAACGGAAGCAGCAGCGCGCCAACTTATAGAGTCAAGGCATTTCGACATACTTCACGTACATGGATGCTGGCAGCGTTCTGCAGCACAACTGTGGCAAATCGTACGGAAGAAAGGCACCCGCCTTGTCGTCTCTCCATACGGGCAACTGGAACCGTGGGTCGTACGCGACAATTACTGGAAAGACAAGATGCCCAAGAAATATCTCTTCCAGCGCCATCTCATCCGTAGCGCATACGCTGTTGTCATACAAGGAAGAATGGAGGAAGAATGTATGCACCAACTTGGATGGAACAATCGTCTGGTCATCATACGTAATCCACTCATCACCCACTCCACTACAGCCGCCAATGCTGCACAACAGACGTACCACACATATCGCTGCGTGATGGACAGCAATCCTCTGGCGCTAATGACAAAGGACACGCGGCATACATTGCGGAATATAATCAAGGCAGGCATTACTGGCGACCGCCGATGGGTACAGTCGGACATTCTTGCCATGGAGAGTGACGAGCAGTGGCGCACTGTCCTCAACTATGCAAGGCAAGAACACGTCGACGACATCGTAAGTCGTGGCATACGCGTTTTGGAATACAAATGTCCCGACATAAATATCACTACGCAGTGCTTTGTGCCCGACGGCTACGAGCGTGAGAGCACCATACAGGAGGCTATCGGCATGCAATACCCTACGGAGAACGACCGGCTGATAGCAACGTTCCGCTTCTTGCGCAAGGTTGGTCTGCGCCACCAACTCTGTATCAGCCATCTTGTAGAACTCGACAAGGAGTTGCGTGAGCACGACAGTGAGGAAAGCCTGCTGGTCGACATGCTCAAGGAAGCGCGTCTTTATAAGACAGCACAGCGTATGATGCAACTTATGAGCACTTACACTGCGCTCGACGAGGGCATGATGCCCCTACCCCCTCTCAACGACCGTATTACGCGTCAACTCGCCATGCAAATAGAAAACCATCTTAAGATATAATACCATCAGGACCATGACAACCACTAATACCATCAATCGCGACATGCACTACCTTCAGTTGCTGTCGAACTCATTCCCCACAATAGCAGCAGCATCTACGGAGATAATCAATCTCGAGGCTATTCTCAATCTGCCAAAAGGTACTGAGCACTTCCTTGCCGACCTGCATGGAGAGAGCGATGCGTTCCAGCATGTTCTGAAGAACGCATCGGGCAATATCAAGCGCAAGGTGAGCGAACTCTTCGCTGGAGACATCCGCGAGACAGAGCAGCGCGAACTATGTACACTGATATACTATCCGGAGCAAAAGATAGAACTGATAAAAGCCACAGAAACTGACCTTGACGACTGGTATCATATTACCATACACAGGCTTGTTGCCGTATGTCGCGACGTGTCGTCGAAATACTCACGCTCAAAAGTAAGAAAGTCGCTGCCTGAAGACTTTGCCTATATTATTGAGGAACTTCTGCACGAGCGCACCGATGATACCAACAAGGCGGCATACGTCAGCGTAATCGTTGATACAATCATATCCACAGGACGTGCCGACGACTTCATCTGTGCTCTCTGCAATGTAATACAGCGTCTGGCCATCGACCAACTTCATATTCTCGGCGACATTTACGACCGCGGCTCTGGTGCGCACATTATTCTCGACACGCTGCGGCAGTATCACTCATGGGATATACAGTGGGGCAATCACGACATACTGTGGATGGGAGCCTGTGCCGGCAACGACGCATGCATTTGCAATGTGCTGCGCCTTTCGCTGCGCTATGCCAATCTGGCAACACTTGAAGAGGGTTACGGCATAAACCTTGTACCGCTGGCAACTTTCGCCATGGACACCTATGGCAACGATCCCTGCAGTGAGTTCATGCCACGACTGCTGAAGGGAAACAGTCTTGACGAGAAGACAACACGCCTGACAGCACAGATGCACAAGGCCATCACCGTGATACAGTTTAAGATAGAGGCCCAGATATTCCACCGCCGTCCGGAATGGGGCATGGCAGACCGCTGCCTGCTTGAGGCCGTAGACTACAAGCGCGGCATATGCACCATTGGCGGCAAGGAGTACGACATGCTTTCGAACAATTTTCCGACAATCAGCGCATCTTCTCCCAACGAACTTACCGCCGAAGAGCAGCAGTTGATGGACAAGTTGCACCACTCTTTCCGCGTCTGTGAGAAACTGCGCAAGCACATAAAGATGTTGCTTTCGCACGGCTGCATGTACAACATCAGCAATCACAACCTGCTATTCCATGCCTCGTGCCCTCTCAATGCCGACGGTAGCCTTAAGGAGGTTGAACTATACAAAGGCAAGAAATACAAGGGCCTTGAACTGATGAACCACATCGGCATGATGATACGTGCAGCCTTTGAGAGCGACACGGAGAAGGAGTTGCGGCAATACTCCAAAGACTATTTCCTCTATCTTTGGTGCGGCAAGGACTCTCCGCTGTTCGACAAGTCGAAAATGGCGACATTCGAGCGCTACTTCCTGACAGACCATGACACTTTCAAGGAAGAGAAAGGCTACTATTTCCAGTTGCGCGATTCAGAAGACATCTGCGACCGCATACTTGATGCTTTCGGAGTGAACGGTCCCAACCGACACATAATCAACGGCCATGTCCCCGTGCATGCATCAAAAGGTGAAAATCCCATAAAGGCTGGTGGAAAACTAATGGTTATCGACGGTGGTTTCTCTGAAGCCTATCATTCGGAGACAGGCATAGCAGGATATACTCTCGTATACCATAGCCGCGGTTTCCAGTTGGTGCAGCACGAACCGTTTATGAGTGCTGCCGAGGCTATTCAGAAAGGAACCGACATCAAGTCGACTACCCAGTTGGTCGAACTCTCTGCCCACCGCATGCTTGTGGCCGACACCGACAAGGGCACTGAGTTGCGCTCACAGATTGACGACCTTCGCCAGTTGCTATATGCCTACCGCCACGGCATACTGAAGGAGAAAAAATGAAGCGCGTTGTGATAGCCCTTGGTTCTGCCTGCCGGCAAAGTGTCCATATTCAATGGGCCACTTCCTTTCTTATGTCCCTGCTTTCCGACGTATCACAAAGCCATGCCATCTGGACGCGCGACATCAAGGGCGGTAGCCGCTGGTATATGAACAGGCTCGTGGCTGGCAATACAGACATGTCGTACGACGAACTGCAAGATGTTCTGAAAGATGCAGAAAAGCGCACGGACAGAAGCAAAGAAAATATCACAATCGACTTGGATATTTTGCAATACGACGGCGAGCGCCATCACCTCAGCGACTGGAACCGTCCCTACGTACAACAACTTATTGACTACGTCATATGAAACGACTTTTTCTGCTGCTCATCATCACATGCGCAGCACTGCAGTCGAAGTCTCAGGACTTCAATGATTTTTTTTGCGATTCCACTCTACGCATCGACTATATCTTTGCAGGAACATCTGTCGAGCAACACATCTTTCTCGACGAATTGAGCAAGAGTGCCCGATGGTATGGCAAGCGGCAGCGGTTGGCAGAGGTTCCACTGGCAGGCAACGGCACAATCACCATGACCGACGACGCGACGGGCAAAGCCATATACCGCAACTCCTTCTCCACCCTGTTTCAGGAATGGCTGTATACCGCGGAGGCAAAAACGACGAGCAAGGCTTTCGAGAATGTTTTCCTGACACCCATGCCTCGCCGCAGCGCCACCATCAGCATAGAATTGCGCGATTTCCACAATCGCACCATAGCCAGCCTACAGCACAAGGTCAATCCTGACGATATTCTTATCCGCCAATTACGTCAGAAGAATCCTTACGTGACTTTGCAACAAGCCTCCGACACCACTCGCTGCATTCATATTGCCTTTGTTGCCGAAGGCTATACGTCGTCGCAGTTTGACGACTATCTGGCCGACTGCAACACAGCCATGGATGCCCTCTTTGCACATGAGCCGTTCAAGAGTCTGCGCGACAGGTTTAATATCATTGCACTGCTCAATGCCTCGCACGACTCTGATGTCAGCCAGCCGGGACGTGGTATTTGGCTCGACACTTCGCTCGGTTCCCATTTCGATACGTTCTACACCACACGCTACCTCACCACGCTGCGTCTCAGTCAACTTCACGACCGACTGGCAGCAACTCCCTACGAGCACATCATCATTCTTGCCAACACCGAACACTATGGTGGCGGCGGCATATTCAACAGTTATAACCTCAGTTACACCCGAGGCAGCAACTTCAAGCCTGTGGTTGTCCACGAGTTTGGCCACTCCTTTGGCGGACTGGGCGATGAGTATCCCTACGGCGATGAAGACCCGATGTACTTTGCCGATACAGAACCGTGGGAACCTAATCTTACCACCCGTAATACCGCACCTGCCAAATGGCAGAAACTCATCGATCAAGGCAAGGCGGGGCTCGTCGAGGGCGGAGGATATCTGTCCAAAGGTGTGTGGAGACCACAGCACGACTGCAGGATGCGGACCAACAAGTTCCCGGAATTCTGCAATGTGTGCCAGGATGCTCTTTCCAGCCTTATCAATTTCTACACCAAATAATTTGGTCATCAGAAAAAAAACGCATAACTTTGCGCCTAATACAAACAAAACTGTCATAAAACATAAAAAAACTATTCTATGAAACCACTAAACAAGCAATTTGCTCCTAAGAGCGTAATGCCAGAGAAAGTAATTCAGTTTGGCGAAGGCAACTTCCTGCGCGCATTCGTAGATTGGATTATCTGGAACATGGACCAGAAGACCGACTTCAATGGTTCTGTCGTAGTAGTACAGCCGATAGAACGCGGCATGGTAGACTGGCTCAACGCCCAGGACTGTCTGTATCACGTAAATCTTCAGGGACGCGAGAACGGTAAGCCCGTCAATACATTAGAGCGCATCGACGTCATCAGCCGTGCTCTCAATCCCTACTCGCAGAACGATGCTTTCATGGCTCTTGCCGACCAGCCAGAGATTCGTTTTATAATCTCTAACACCACTGAAGCAGGTATAGCATTCGATCCAGCATGCAAACTGGACGACAAACCAGCAAGTTCTTATCCCGGAAAACTCGTACAGTTGCTGTATCGTCGCTGGCAGACCTTCAATGGCGATCCTTCAAAGGGCTTGATAATCTTCCCATGCGAACTTATCTTCCTCAACGGCCATGTTCTGAAGGAGTGCATCTACAAGTATATCGAACTGTGGCAACTGCCAGAAGCCTTCAAACAGTGGTTTACCGAGTCGTGCGGCGTTTATGCAACACTCGTTGACCGCATCGTTCCAGGCTTCCCACGCAAGGAAATTGCAGAGATACAGGAGAAGATCTCCTATCGCGACAACCTCGTTGTCCAGGCCGAAACTTTCCACCTTTGGGTTATCGAGGCTCCAAAGGAAGTTGCAGCAGAATTCCCAGCAGACAAGGCAGGACTGCACGTGCTGTTTGTACCAAGCGAAGAGCCTTACCACAAGCGCAAGGTGACTCTCCTCAATGGGCCTCACACCGTTCTTTCGCCGGTTGCCTTCCTCAGCGGAGTAAACATCGTTCGTGATGCCTGCAACCACGAAGTTATCGGAAAATATATCCACAAGGTGCAGTTTGACGAACTCATGCAGACTCTCGACCTGCCTATCGAGGAACTTGAGAAGTTTGCCGCCGACGTTCTTGAGCGTTTCGACAACCCGTTTGTAGACCACCAGGTGACGAGCATCATGCTCAACTCATTCCCGAAATTCCAGGCACGCGACCTGCCAGGCGTAAAGACATATCTGGAGCGCAAGGGCGAACTGCCAAAGGGCTTGGTATTCGGACTGGCAGCCATCATCACATATTACAAGGGCGGCAAGCGCACCGACGGTGTGGAGATAGTTCCAAACGATGACCAGAAGATAATGGAGTTGCTGAAGGAACTGTGGGCTACAGGCGATACACAGAAGGTAGCAGACGGTGTGCTCGGCGCAGAGTTCATCTGGCAGGAAGACCTCAACAATATCAAGGGTCTGAACACACTCGTACGTCAGTATCTCGACCTCATTCAGGAGAAGGGAATGCTCGAGGCCGTCAAGACAATACTGTAAGCAACAAAAACAGCAGTAGTTAAAAAAATTACTGCTGTTTTTAAAAAAATTACAGCTGTTTTTTTGAAAATTACAACAGCTTTTAAAAAAATTACAGCTGCTTTTAAAAAAATTACAGCTGCTTTTAAAAAAATTACAGCAGTTGTAGCAAAAATCAAAAGCCCATTGGCAATCGCCAGTGGGTTTTTAATTTTCCTATAGCATTATTTTTCTTTTTTCCTTATGTTATAGAAAGTGTTTGTCATACTTTTTATGTACTTTTGCAGGCAAAGAGAAAAATACAGAAAAATACTGATTATGGCAAAAACTAAAGGAGCCATCGTCGTCAACACTGACCGCTGCAAAGGCTGTGCATTGTGCATCAGCGCCTGCCCTCAGAGTGTGATAGCAATGGCCAACAAGGTGAACATGCGAGGTTATCCCTATGTGGAACCGAAAGAAATAGAAAAGTGTACTGGCTGTACATCCTGCGCCATAGTGTGCCCTGACGGATGTATCACCGTCTACAGAAGCAAAGGAGCATAACAATGGCAAACACAAAAGACATGGCCGAACAAGAAGTAACCCTAATGAAAGGCAACGAGGCGATAGCCCACGCTGCCATACGATGCGGTGCCGATGGATACTTCGGCTATCCCATCACCCCTCAGAGCGAAGTAATAGAAACCCTGGCAGAGTTGAAGCCATGGGAAACTACCGGAATGGTAGTCCTGCAGGCAGAAAGCGAAATAGCCAGTATCAACATGATATACGGAGGTGCCGGAGCAGGCAAGAAAGTTCTTACTTCGTCATCCAGTCCCGGCATTGCACTCATGCAGGAGGGCATAACATACATGGCTGGTGCCGAATTGCCAGGCGTGTTTGTCAATGTGCAAAGAGGCGGTCCCGGACTGGGAACGATACAGCCGTCGCAGGGCGACTACTTCCAGGCCACGCGAGGTGGCGGCAACGGCGACTACAACGTAATAGTGCTTGCGCCAAACTCTGTACAGGAAATGGCTGACTTTGTTGACCTTGCTTTTGAATTGGCCTTCAAGTACCGTAATCCTGCTATGATTCTCAGCGACGGCGTAATCGGCCAGATGATGGAGAAGATAGTGCTGCCGCCATTCAAGCCGCGCCGCACAGAGGAGGAGATAAGACAGCAATGCCCTTGGGCAACAATAGGACGCACCGCCGACCGCAAGCCTAACATCATCACATCGCTCGAACTGAAGCCTGAGGTGATGGAGGCACGCAATCTGCATCTGCAGAAAAAGTATGCAGAGATACGTGAAAAAGAAGTGAGATACGAAGCGCTCTGTTGCGACGATGCCGAATACATCATTGTGGCATTTGGCTCTGCTGCACGACTCACTCAGAAAGCCATAGAGATGGCTCGCGAAGAAGGAATAAAAGTTGGCCTGCTGCGCCCCATTACTCTATGGCCTTTCCCGTCGATGCAAATTGCAGAAATGGCAAAAGGAAAACGTGGAATACTGGTTGTGGAAATCAATGCAGGTCAGATGGTACAGGACGTGCGACTGGCCATTGACGGACAAGTGCCAGTAGAACAGTTTGGCAGACTGGGAGGCATCGTACCAGAACCGGAAGAGATCGTTTCTGCCATAAACGAAAAATTGATAAGAAAATCATAAGTAGATGGAAAACAATATTATAAGCCCAGAGAATGTCGTTTACCAGAAACCTTCGCTGATGAACGACAGCCACATGCACTATTGCCCTGGATGCTCGCATGGCGTAGTGCACAAACTTGTGGCAGAAGTAATAGAAGAAATGGGAATGGCAGACAAGACTGTCGGCGTAAGTCCTGTGGGATGTGCCGTCTTCGCATACAACTATCTGGATATCGACTGGCAGGAGGCTGCTCACGGCAGAGCACCAGCCGTAGCCACAGCAATAAAGCGGCTATGGCCCGACAGACTGGTCTTCACATATCAGGGCGACGGCGACCTTGCCTGTATCGGAACGTGTGAAACGATACACGCACTGAACCGTGGCGAGAACATCGTCATCATATTTATCAACAACGCCATCTACGGCATGACGGGAGGTCAGATGGCACCGACAACGCTCATGGGCATGAAAACATCCACTTGCCCGTACGGCAGGCAAGCCGATCTGCACGGCTATCCACTTCATATCACTGAAATTGCTGCCACACTTGAGGGAACATGCTACGTAACACGTCAGTCAGTTGAGTCGGTTGCCTCTATTCGCAAAGCAAAGAAGGCAATACGTAAGGCATTTGAGGCATCAATGGCAGGAAAAGGCAGTTCGCTTGTCGAGATAGTAAGCACCTGCAACAGCGGATGGAAGATGTCGCCAAAGGCTGCCAACGATTGGATGGCAGAACACATGTTCAGTTACTATCCAAAGGGAGACTTGAAAGATACAATATGATTAAAAATTAAAGGTTAAAGTTGAGCATTACGGGTTTAACATTAATCATTAATAAGATACAGATGAAAAAAGAGATTATCATAAGCGGATTTGGCGGACAGGGAGTATTGTCGATGGGCAAGATACTGGCCTATTCAGGATTGATGGACCAGAAAGAGGTGACATGGATGCCCGCTTACGGCCCTGAGCAGCGCGGTGGAACAGCCAATGTCACCGTGATAGTGAGCGACGATAAGATTTCATCGCCTATTCTCAGCAAATTTGACATTGCAATAGTGCTCAACCAGCCTTCTCTCGAAAAATTTGAGCCGAAGATAAAGCCTGGTGGCATTCTTATCTACGATGGATTCGGTATTATCAATCCTCCGACAAGGCAGGACATCACCGTTTACCGTATTGACGCGATGGACAGGGCTGCAGAAATGAAGAATGCCAAGGTTTTCAATATGATAGTGCTTGGCGGGCTGCTCAAGGTATGCCCTGTAGTGAGCAGCGACGGCGTTGAGAAAGCACTCCGCAAGACTCTGCCCGAACGCCACCACGATATGATACCGCTCAACATGCAGGCTGTTGCCGAAGGCGGTAAAATCATCCAGCGCATCAGTTGAATTCATCGCACCAGTTGAAAAAACACATCAACCGATGCATTTCCCGAAACCATGGATGCACTCAAACTTATCTACAAGTACTATACTGACGACGATGAGCAGCGCAGACTTCTCATAGCGCACAGCAGGAAGGTTGCCGACAGGGCGCTGCTCATTGCCAGAAGCCATCCGGAGTTGAACGTCGACTGCGTGTTTACGGAAGAAGCCGCCATGCTCCATGACATCGGGATAAAATGGTGCCATGCGCCAAGTATTTTCTGCTATGGCGAGGAGCACTACATACGCCATGGCATCATCGGTGCGGAACTGCTGCGTAAGGAGTCGCTGCCACGTCATGCCAGAGTTTGCGAACGGCACACTGGCACCGGACTGACAGCACAGCAGATTATCGCACAGAACCTGCCTCTTCCCCCAAAGGACATGTTGCCCGAGACAATAGAAGAGCAGGTCATCTGCTATGCCGATAAATTCTACTCGAAAAGCAATCCGCAACATGAGGCTACCGTCGAAGAAGTTGTCAGTAGCCTGTCGCGTTTTGGCAATGACGTCACCACCACCTTCCTGCGCTGGGCGTCATTGTTCGAATGAAATCTGCAATGTAGTTATGCGGCTTGATGTTTCGTCAACGCAAAACCGCTGATCGGTTCGCAGCCCTACGAGCCACACGATACGCCCGTCGCCATTTACCACCACCAACTGCCGACGCCTCTCGAAGAGAGTGAATTTTCTGTTTGTCATCATGTCGCCCAGCAGTTGGCGTCCGTGCATACCGTAGGGCACCATCCAATCGCCTGCTTCTGCGCGCCTTAAAGTAAGAGGAAACGTGAGTTTATCGGCATCAAGCGTTGCGGTATAAGGTTTCTTTGACGGTTCAAAAGAAACACTCCTTTCTGTAGTACTTACTTTAATCCTACCTTTCTGCGGCACATTCTGTGACACGACATACAGTCCGTCTTCAGGCATAACAACAGCGTTGAAATCTGGTGTTTTCTCCTCTACAATCAGTTTGCCACGGTCTATCAGTATGTCGTGTGTGTCAGAAGAGAACAGCAGTCCGCCATCGGAGCCGCCGCCCAGCGCAAGAAACATCTGGCGGGCCTGCTCCGTGTTGAAGCCATACTGGCGGATGATTTCGTAAAGCAGATAGTCATGCGAGACTACACGCCTCAGTTCAGCCAAGTCTATGCATCTGCTTTCCTTCAACGGACTGAGCACATTGTCTACCAGTGCTCGCACGGCTGCCATGCGCTCAGCCATCTGGCAGATATGCTCCGTAGCCTTTGCGTTCACCTGCTGCAACTGCGGCACAACGTGATGGCGCACTACATTGCGTGTCGCGTCGTCCTCAAAATTTGTGGAATCATCGACAAATGTCTGTTGCCGTTCTGCCAGGAAATGTTCTATCTCATGGCGCGCCACGCAAAGCAACGGCCTGACGACATGCCCGTTTCGAGGGCGGATTCCTGTCAGTCCGCGCAGTCCAGTACCGCGCGCCATATTCATCAGTACCGTTTCGGCTACATCGTCCTGATGATGGGCCACGCACACATCAGTTGCTCCAATGTCGCGGCGCAGTTGTTCAAAATACGTATACCTCAGTTCGCGTGCCGCCAGTTCTATGCTGACATGATGGGCGGCAGCATAGGCTTTCGTGTCGAAGTGAATGCGATGAAATGGGACGTTATGCTTACGGCAAAGGGCTTTGCAGAATTCCTCATCGCGCACCGCCTCCGCGCCACGCAGGTTAAAGTTGCAGTGCACAGCCTCTATGGAATAGCCCAACTCACGTAGCAGCAACAGGAGCGCAGTGCTGTCCGCTCCACCACTTAAGGCCACAAGATATAAACCGCTTTTGTCCAGCAGTTTATGCTCTGCAATGTAACGTTCTACTCTACTCAACATATAACACAAGTCCTTTCAGGTATTCACCTTCCGGATGGTAGATATTTATCGGGTGGTCGGCTGGCTGATGAAGTTGATGCAGTATGCTTACCTTGCGTTTTGAAAGTGCTGCAGCAGTAAACACGGCATTGCGGAAGTGCTCCTTTGTCACAACCTGCGAACAGGAGAAGGTAAAGAGTATTCCGCCTGGCTCTATGCACTCAAATGCCTTTTGGTTGAGGCGGGTATATCCTTTTAGTGCATTATGCAGTGCGCCACGATGCTTTGCGAAGGCAGGAGGGTCTAATACGATGAGATTGTATTGTTCTTCCGTGTTTTCCAGATACTTGAAGGCATCCTCGCAGAAGGCCTTGTGACGGTTGTCGTCAGGGAAATTCAGCGCCACATTCTCGTTGGTAAGTTCCACGGCCTTTGCCGAGCAGTCCACAGAATGTACGAGTTCCGCCCCACCCCTCATGGCATAGAAAGAGAAGCCTCCGGTATAGCAGAACATATTCAGCACGCGCTTGCCTCGGGCATACCTTTCGAGCAAAGCCCTGTTTTCGCGCTGGTCTATAAAGAAGCCGGTCTTCTGCCCCTTTAGCCAGTCGACACGAAAGTGCAATCCGTTCTCCGTAGCCACATTTTCGTCGCTTCCACCGACAAGAAAGCCATTCATATCGTCGGCTGTCATAAACGGCAGAGTTGTTTCACTTTTATAATACACGTGCTTGATGCATCCTTGCATTACGTCTACAAGCAAATTGGCTATCTTCCTGCGTGACAAGTGCATACCAATGGAGTGCGATTGCATCACAGCAGTATTACCATACACGTCGATTATCAATCCTGGCATATTGTCACCTTCGCCGTGCACAAGGCGATAACTATTGTTGTCGGCATTGTCAGCCATACCGATGGAACGACGTTTTTCAAAGGCGGAAGTAAGCCGTGCCCTCCAGAAATCATCGTCTATTGTCACGTCGGTGAACGACAACACTCTGACACTGATAGAACCTTGCTGGTAGTGACCTGTAGCGATGAAATCGCCACCACTTGTAATCACCCTGACTATTTCGCCCTCTTCCACTCCATCATCAATCTTCTGTATTGCTCCGGAGAAAATCCAGGGATGAAATCTCAGAAGGCTGTCTTCCTTGCCTCGTTTCAGGCGGATGGTTTTGTATGTCATGTTGTTCATGTCTCTGCTTTATTGCTGAGTACGGATAATCTTGTAGTCGCCACCCTTCTTAAGGTTTATAAGTTCGTCGTACAGCATGATACATGCCCACGCGTCAGTGGCGGCATACAGTTTCTGTCTGTCGGAGAGCACGTCGGCCTCCCAGTTTGTAAGTTGTTCGCGCTTCGATATTTTCTGGCCAAAGAAGTTGGCATACAGTTTCTGTAGGCTCAGGTCTTCAACCCCTATCTCGCTCACGTGGTTCTGCAGGTCGATGAAAAGGCCCTTTTTGAATTCGCCAAGTTTCAGCAGGTTGCTCATGTCGTCGCGTAACGACAGACCCACCTTTTTCACATTGACATCTTCGAGAAAGCGCTTCACCGCCGGACACATTCCGAGATAGTTGAGACGGAACAGAAAGCAAATCTCACGTGTTGCCACCTGAAGCAGAGCCACCTTGTTTATCCTGCCGCGCGTGAACGACGGCCGTGTCTCAGTATCTATTCCGAGAATGGGCTGCGACAACAGAAAATCGACGGCGCGCTCGGCTTCTACTTGGTTTAGCACTACATCAATGCGCCCCTCAAAGAGCACACGCGGCAGACTGGAAATGGCACTTTTGTCAAAATGATCGTATAATGTCTTCATTTCGCAGCAGCGCATTTCTAACTGATATCACGCTTTACGTTGCTGCGTATCTTCGTGAGGTATTTTTTCATGCCGGCAGCATCCTTCTGGTCGATGATTTCGAGAAGTTCCTTCAGTTCACTTCTTATCTGCGACACCTGGTCGTGGGTATACGGATTGAACAGGATTTCCTGCAAGAGATAGTCGTCTTCGTTGAGCACGCCCTTGGCTATCCTCATGTGGCGCTTGAAAGTTGTGCCTGGAGCATCCTGATGCTTCATCACGGCAGCAAAGACGAACGTAGAAACAAATGGGATCGACAGCGAATAGGCCACGGTCTTGTCGTGCTCTTCAAAGGTATACTCGTAGATGTTAAGGCCAAGTTTCTGGTACATGTCTTTAAAAAAGATACGCCCCATATAGTCACCCTCACTGATTATTATAGCATTCTCCTCACTGAGTTGCTGAAGATTGGCAAACGTAGGACCGAACATAGGGTGCGTGGAAACATAGCGGCGGCCCGATTTCTCATAGAATTCCTTCAGCCCTGTCTTCACGGAGGCAATGTCGCTGATGATACAATCGCTGGAAATGTATGGA
Source organism: uncultured Prevotella sp. (assembly GCA_937877595.1). Classification (GTDB taxonomy): domain Bacteria; phylum Bacteroidota; class Bacteroidia; order Bacteroidales; family Bacteroidaceae; genus Prevotella. The sequence continues at coordinate 35,756 of CALFIY010000082.1, read as the reverse complement.
ATTACCTCGTTGAAGACAGAAATGGTGTATTTCAGGGTGACGGCATTGATAAGCAGTTCAGGGTTGAATTCCCTGATTTCTTCCAATGTTGTGAAGCGCTGACAGTTGTACGTAAAACGCATGCGCTGCGCATCTTTTTCGTATACAGCCACTTCGTGGTCGAAACTGAGCAGGTCAATGAAGTAACTTCCCATCTTTCCTGCTCCTAAAACTAATATTTTCACTTGTTCTACTTGTTTATGATTTCTATCTGCTGGCGCACGCTCTCCTCATGGATGCTTTCAAATACTTTCGCCACAAACTCAGGTGCCATTCCGCACAGCGCACCTTGGGCACCGCGCTTGTCGAGTATCTCATTGTAGCGTGAGGTCTGAAGAACGGTCATGTTATGCTCCTTCTTATACTGTCCTATCTCGCGGCATACACGCATGCGCTTCGTCAGCAGGTCCATAAGTTGATTGTCCAGTTCGTCTATCTGCTTGCGCAGTTGCGATATTCCCTCCGTCGTCATTCTTTCGTCACGTATTACGAGTAGTGATAGAATATAGTCGAGCACATCGGGAGTTACCTGCTGTTTTGCATCACTCCACGCGCTGTCTGGATTGCAGTGGCTTTCCACTATCAGCCCCTCAAAGCCCAAGTCCATTGCCTGCTGACAGAGCGGAGCAATGAGTTCGCGGCGGCCACCGATATGACTTGGGTCGCAGATTATAGGAAGACTGGGATAGCGACGCTTCAGTTCGATAGGAATTTGCCACATCGGCGTATTGCGATAGATTTTCTGGTCGTAACTTGAAAAACCGCGGTGAATGGCACCAAGACGCTTCACGCCAGCCTGGTTCAAACGCTCCAAGGCTCCTATCCAAAGTTCAAGGTCTGGATTAACTGGATTTTTCACAAACACAGGAACGTCAACGCCCTTCAGAGCATCGGCCAGGGCCTGCATGGCAAACGGATTGGCCGTAGTGCGCGCACCGATCCACAGGATATCAATGCCATATTTCAGACACAGTTCTACGTGCTCCGGTGTTGCCACCTCCGTAGATGTGAGCATTCCTGTTGTGTCGTGCACCTGCTTCATCCAGACCAGCGCCGGTTCGCCGTGGCCTTCAAAGCCACCTGGTTTTGTGCGCGGCTTCCACACTCCGGCGCGGAAGTTATGACATCCCTTCTGTGCCAGTTGCGTGGCGGTGGTCATCACTTGCTCCTCTGTCTCGGCGCTGCAAGGGCCGGCAATAACGAAGGGGCGTTCGTTGTCACTTGGAAGTTTCAATGGTTCTAATACTAACTCCATAATTAATTTTCTCACCCCGTCCCCCATACAGAGGGAGTGTACTAAAACTGTTGGGGCCTCCTTTTATTTATTGTTATACTTTTTTATTTTCTTCACTATCAACAGGATGTCTTTCAGACTCGCCTCTCGCTTGCGATACTGGCCTTAATTCTCTGAAGCGCCTCCTTTATTTTCTCTTCGTTGGCACAGAGCGAGATGCGAATATACCGCTCGCCGTTGCTACCGAAGATAAAACCTGGCGTAATGAACACACGGGCCTCGTGCAGTATGCGCTCAGTAAGTTCTTCAGCGTTGCTGTAGCGGTCGGGAATTCTTCCCCAAAGGAACATGCCCACCTGACTGGGATCGTATTCGCAGCCAAGTGTCTGCATAATCTGCTCTGCGTATTTCCTACGGCCGGCATAAAGTGTGATATTGGCATTGCGATGCCATTCTTCGCTGTTGTCGTAAGCCTCGGCTGCAGCCAGTTGTATACCTCTGAAGGTGCCGCTGTCAATATTGCTTTTGACTTTAAGTATCCATGAAATGAAAGTGGGATTGGATGCACACAGGCCGACACGCCAGCCCGGCATGTTGTGCGACTTCGACATTGAATTGAATTCTATGCAGCAGTCTTTCGCCCCTGGCACTTGCAGCAGCGAAAGACGTTCTTCGCTCAGAATGAAACTGTACGGGTTGTCGTTGACAACCACAACATTATGGTCTTGTGCAAATCTGACGAGCCTCTCGTAAGTTTCTCTTCTTGCCCTGCCTCCTGTAGGCATGTTGGGATAGTTGGTCCAGAGCAATTTGCAGTTTGAGGTTTTATTATTTACTATTTCCTCCAACTTGTCGAAGTCGGGCTGCCATCCATTGTCTTCACAGAGGTCATAGTTCACTACACGTGCTCCAAGAATCTTGCTTAGCGAAGTGTATGTAGGGTATCCGGGATTGGGCACAAGCACTTCGTCGCCGGGATTTACGAAAGCAAGCGTGACATGCAATATTCCCTCCTTGCTGCCGATAAGCGGCAATATCTCCGTTGCAGCATCAAGGTCTACGTCATACCATCGCTTATAGAACCGAGCCATTGCCTGCCTGAGTTCCGGCGTTCCCATCGTTGGCTGGTAGCCATGCGCCGATGGCAGATGGGCTACCTCACACAGTTTCTCGATTGTCTGCGGAGAAGGGGGCATGTCTGGACTTCCAATGGCAAGGCTGATGATGTCCTTTCCATCAGCATTCAACTTCGCCACCTCTTTCAGTTTGCGACTAAAATAATACTCGCTTACTAAACTTAATCTTTCTGCTGGCTGTATCATCAAATCTGTACTTTTTTATTGTATGACATGTTGGTAGCACTCAACGCCGCTCAGTGACCTTTGTACTCACCGAGGATCTTCAGTTCCTGCGTAAGAGGGACTATGGCGTCTATCGACTGGCGATAGCGCGTCAGATTGTCGTAAGTTACGTCGACATAGAAAAGATACTGCCACTCCTTGCCGATAATGGGCAGGGATTGTATCTTGGTCATGTTGATTTTATAGAATGAAAGAATGCTGAGCACCTGCGACAGCGAACCCTCCTCGTGCGGCAGAGAGAAGACAAGACTCGACTTGTCGGTATCTGCTATTGAGCGGAGGAAATCGGCCTTTTGCGGATTGCACACTACAAGGAAGCGAGTGAAGTTGTGCTTATTATCCTCAATGTGGTCCTCAAGTATTTTCATGCCGTACATGCGTGCAGCATCGGCGCTGCAAATGGCTGCCCAGTGCTGGCGACCTTCCTCGCTTATCTGCTTGGCTGAGCCGGCAGTGTCTTCCGACTCTACGTTCTTCAGTTGTGGATGATGGGAAAGGAAATCCCTGCATTGCATGAGCGCCACAGGGTGCGAATGAACTTCCTGTATGGTGTTCCAGTCGTCATCGGGCAGGCAGCAGATGCAGTGGGAAATATGTAGTTTGTGTTCGCCTACCACCGTGGTACCGCTGCTGCGCAGCAGTTCGTAGTTATGTAGCAGCGAACCTGCTATCGTGTTTTCTATTGCAGTCATACCTATTACCGTAGGGTCTTCGCGTATGGCATCGAACACCTGTTCGAATGTAGAACAGCAGATTAGTTGTATCTGTTCGTTGCCAAAGTATTCCCTAGCCGCGATATCGTGGAACGAGCCCAACATACCTTGTATTGCTACGCGCTTCATCTTGTTTACTTTTTGTTCTTAAAAAAACTCCGCTTTCACTGTTCTGTGAAGCGGAGCCTTATCTTTTTTGTATCATTGTTCTGTTTTCTTACCATACGGCCTACCGCTTCACAACTCTATTGCAAAGTAAAAGTAAAAGCCGTAAAAGAACTGAACATTCTGACTCATTGTTATTTCTTTTTCTGTTTCGCGGGCAAAGTTACAACAAATTCACTGACCCGACAAACATTTTGATTGTTTTTTTCGCTGTTTTTACTACTTTTCTATAGTTTCCTTGGCATGGCAGTAACTACTGCCGTCGAAACAGTGGGTGCAGACGCGCTCCTTCGGCAGACCTATGGATGCTATAAGGTCTTCTATCTTGGCAAACTTAACACTGGAGAGACCAAGGCGGCGTGCTATCTCGCTAACCATGCGCTTGTATTCAGGAGTGTCGCTAGTAGCATAGCGCTCCAGATTTTTGCTGTCGTCACCTTCAAAGTCATTGATTATCCTCCGCGTAATGAGTTCAAGGTCGCTCTTCGACGTGGTAAATCCGATGAATGGGCAGCCGTAGACAAGCGGCGGGCAGGAGATGCGCACATGCACTTCCTTTGCTCCGTTGTCGAAGAAGGTGCGAACGTTGTCACGCAACTGCGTGCCGCGCACGATGCTGTCGTCGCAGAAAACTATGCGCTGGCCTTTCAGAATGGCTGGATTGGGTATGAGTTTCATGCGTGCCACGAGGTCACGGCGCTTCTGATTGCCGGGGGTGAACGAACGGGGCCATGTCGGTGTGTATTTCACCACGGCACGCTTGTATGGAATATTGCGCCCTTCGCTGTATCCCAAGGCCATGCCAACGCCAGAGTCGGGAATACCGCAGACGAGGTCGGCATCAAGGTCGGTGTCACTCTCGCCCATAATATGGCCGTTCTTTTCTCTCACGTATTCGGTATTAATACCTTCGTAGTCACTGGAAGGAAATCCATAGTAAACCCAAAGGAACGAACAAATCTGGCAGTGTGATGCAGCCTGCTGCATAACTTCCAATCCTGTGGAGCGCAGACGCACTATTTCACCAGGACCAACATCACGGAGCACCTTATAATCAAGGTTTGGAAAACTCGTAGTCTCGCTGCTTACGGCCATGGCGCCTTCCTTCTTTCCTATAACAATCGGCGTGCGTCCCAGAAAATCACGCGCAGCGATAATGCCGTCTTCCGTCAATATCAGCATGGAGCAGGAGCCCTCTATCTTCTGATATACTTTGTTGATGCCGTCGACGAATGAGTTCCCCATGTTGATGAGCAGGGCCACAAGTTCTGTCTGATTAATGTTGTTTGCCGACATCTCACTGAAATGCATTCTCTCTTTCAGCAGTTCGTCGGCAACCTGGCGCAAATTGTTTATCTTTGCTACTGTAACAACGGCGTATCGTCCAAGATGTGAGTTGACGATAATGGGCTGTGGGTCGGTATCGCTGATTATGCCAAGTCCGGCATGTCCCTTAAACTCGTCGAGTTCGTCTTCAAAGCGCGAGCGAAAATACTGACGTTCCAGAGAGTGAATGCTCCTGTGGAAACCGCTTTCTTCATCAAATGTCACCAAGCCAGCACGCTTTGTACCAAGGTGCGAGTTGTAGTCGGTGCCGTAAAATAAGTCGTTAACGCAATCTTTTGAAGAGATAGTACCAAAAAAGCCGCCCATTGTCTTCTTTTCCTTACCTGTTTATTAATACCTATATATATAAATACGGCTGCAAAAGTAACACAATTTACCGATACAGCCAAAATTATTCTACAATATTTGCTGTTACCAGTATAATGTGCACGTATATTATTTTTCACTTTGCATATCTTATATATCTAAAAGAAATTTCATTCTTTTGCATTATCCATTACTACTATTTCAACATTAAAACACAACAAATAAAAAGAGTAAAGGCAGTAATAGTTTATTTACGTTGCAAATCAATCGGTTATTATGAAAAGAGTAAGTTTTATTATCCTTGGCATCATGTCATTTTGCATGAGTGCATCCGCTCAGACAGAGCAAAAAGAGAGCAAAAACTTCTGGAGCAGTCTGGAATTTAATTTCAAGAGTGGTATTGGATGGTCTACTATGGGAAAGGAATCGAACGACTTTGCTAATTATACCAGTAAATCAAAAGGTGGACTTGCATTTACTTTCATCGGTTTTGAAGCCGAATACCCGATTTCCAATGACTACGGAGTTGGCGTCGGATTAGAAATTAACAAAAAAAACACAAATTGGAAAGCACTTATAGCGGACTGAGCAGTGCATCATCCGACTTTACGGAAAAAACAACTTACGATGCATACTATCTTAGCGTGCCTTTCATGTTTCACTGGCACAACAACGTCTTTCCGCTATCGGTTGGCTTGGTTGCCAACATAGCCCTGTATGGCAGCAAATCGTACAAGCGCACTGGAACAGGCTTGATGTCGGTAAGTCTCGACGATACGAGTTCAATTAAGAACTTCAACTCTCCTGTTCCGTCGCTCCGTATTGGTATTGGCGACAAGAAATTCCTCTATGGCATCACTGGTGAAGTGGACTTCATGCTAAGCAAGAACTACGACAACACTGCTTTCAAACAGTATGTCACCACTACTATTTTCTATAATTACTGAAAAATCAGTAGACTCGCGGGCCGAAGATAGTAGTGCCTATACGAACCATGGTGCTACCCTCTTCGCACGCTATCAGGTAGTCGCTGCTCATGCCCCACGACTTCTCACAAAACCAAGGGGCGTCGGCAAAGAAGCGCTGTCTGATTTCCTCAAACAGTGAATTTGCGGTCTGAAACTCGTGGCGTATCTTATCTGCATCGCCAGTGTTTGACGCCATCATCATAAGTCCGCAAATTCTTACATTCTTCATTTCACGCCATTCGCCGTCCTCCAGCAACTGCCGACAGTCGTCGGACGTCAGTCCATACTTGCTTTCCTCTGCTGCGATATGCAGTTCGAGGAGCACGTCAACCACTTTGTCGTGACGGGCACCTTGCTTATTAATCTCTTTCAGCAGGCGAAGCGAGTCAACAGACTCTATCATAGAGATATACGGCACAATATACCGCACTTTATTCGTCTGAAGATGGCCAATAAAGTGCCACTGTATATCGCTCGGCAGTTGTTCTACCTTCTGCCGCAGTTCCTGCTCATGGCTTTCGCCGAAAATGCGCTGGCCTTCAGCATAGGCAGTCTCAATATATTCTACAGGATGATACTTGCTTATGGCCACGAGTCTGACACCCTTGGGAAGGCTGTCAAGCACTTGATGCAAATGGCCACGCACGTCGTAGTTCATAGCGGTTTACTCTTCTGTGGTATTCTGAGATTCGGGCTGTTCCTTTGACTTGTATTCAAAGACATCCATCAGCGCGGTTTCCGCCACAGACACCGTGACGTAGTCCTGCATTGTGCCGCCCATCTGCTGGTCAATGTTTTTCACGGCACCGTTGAGCGTCCCTGCCTGCACCAGGAATGTTGCATTGGTGCGCTTCTCTTTGTCAGTCTTCTCGTCGAGAGTGATAAACTGCAGTTTAGCCTTATACCATCTGTCGGCCATCTCTTCGTCGGAGAAGAATACCTCCCTGTATTGGGCTATCTTTATGTCCTTAACAGTGAACTCACCACTTATGTAACTGGACATCTCCTCCATTATTCTCCTCTCAGCCTCGGTGAACGACAGGGCATCTACGGCGTATACCTCATTGACCTTCTTCTGAAGACCATCCTCCACAGTCTTCTCGTATTGAATTTTACATTCAAACCAAGTGGCACTTCTGCTTCGCATATTTCTTTTTTATGTTTGTTATAAATGTGTTTCTGATTTTATTTCTGTATTCCCCTGCCGTTTGAACCGCCCAGGGCCTGCTTCTTCTGCTCCGTGAGGCGCTCAATAATCTCAGTGGCTATGAGTTGGCTCTTTTCCTGCGAAATGGCTGCCTCATCGGCTATCTGCATCTGGGCTTTCATAAGGTCCTCAACAGTCTCTTGATTCCGGGCAAGGAAGTTCTTCTCGCTGACATTCATCGAATTCTTGTTGTATATCTTCGACAGGATTCTGTCGGCTTCCTGCTCGTATCTCTTGCGGAATATCTCTTCTGCCTTGGCCTGATATTCTTGTTGCGATATGCGCTCCTCCTCTGTCAGCGAGTCAGAATCTACAATTCCCAACTCTTCTGGTCTGAAGCCGTCGTCAAGCAGGTCGTCGGTAGCCTGCCGTGGAGCCGGCTTGACAAACTCCACGGTTTCTGTTTCGGGAAACAGTTCAAAATACAAGCCCACGCACAGCAATGCTATGACAACTGCGACGGCAAACGACACAGCAGAGCGATATGTGTTGCGTTTATTGTTTATGGCATTGAGCATTTCCTCTGGTGTGGAATAGCGATCTTCTGGCGATTGGCTCACAGCCTTCTTCAGCACACGCCTATATTCCAGTGGCATATCCGATGAGTCGAAGACGCAGGTCAACAGTTTTCCGATAGAATAGATGTCGCAGCGCTCATCAACGGTGCCGCGATTCAAAACTTCAGGCGCAACGAAATCCTCAAAGCCGTCGTACAACTGGCCTGGCTCGCTCATGCCAAGATAGTATGAGCCATGCGAGAGCAAAAGCACGCCATTGTCGCCCTTGCGTATGAAGACAGTCTGGGGAGAGAAGCAAACATGATAGATGCCCTTGCTGTGCAGATAACTTGCTGCATCAAGGAGTCCATTGGTAAGATTGTCGAAAAATCCCTTTTCTGCTACCACAGCGGGAGTGTCGTTTAGCAATTGCGAAAGCGGCTGATAGTGTCCCTGCTCAAGTTCTATCTTTTCTATATCACTGCTTTCGCCGACGGGACGGAAATGGAGCAGATGGCTGTTGGTCAGCGACGAATTCTGTTGACATTCTGTCTTTAATGCCTCAGAGAATTTGATATTGCTGTTAAGTTCCGGACGGATTTCTAAGTAACTATGGTATTTGCCGTCTGTCTGCTGACGGAAATATTCACCTATTGGCAGATGCGTCTTTTGCGGTTGTTTCTCCCTGCGCGATGCTATCAGTTCTTCGTAGTTCATCGTAAGCCTAAATTGTTTTGAGGCAGCAAAAGTACGCCTTTTCACAAGAAATTCAATAGCATAATGACGGAAAACTCGAAGGCTTAACTTTTTTTAATTGTGCCATTTTCACTAATATATTTGTCGCGTCTGCTTTTATTTCGTAATTTTGCGCGCAATTATCAGACCATTAAGCAACTAACGGAAAAATCATGCCCGAAATATCAATACGTGGCTTGGAAATGCCAGAGTCCCCAATCAGGAAACTGGCTCCTTTGGCCGCCGCAGCAAAGAAGCGTGGCACAAAAGTATATCATCTGAACATCGGACAGCCCGACCTGCCAACGCCACAGGTAGGACTCGATGCTCTGAAGCAGATAGACAGGAAAATACTGGAGTATTCGCCATCACAGGGTTACCTCAGTTATCGCGAGAAACTTGTCGACTACTACGCAAAATACAATATCAACGTCACCGCTGACGATATTATAATCACGTCGGGTGGTAGCGAGGCCGTGCTCTTCGCTTTCCTCTCCTGTCTTAATCCCGGCGATGAAATTATTGTGCCAGAGCCTGCCTACGCCAACTACATGGCATTTGCCATCTCTGCCGGCGCAAAGATACGCACTATTGCCACGACCATCGAAGAAGGCTTCTCACTTCCTAAAGTGGAAAAATTTGAAGAACTGATCAACGACCGCACACGTGCGATAATGATATGCAATCCCAATAACCCTACCGGCTATCTCTACACACGCAGGGAGATGCAGCAGATAAGGGATCTGGTAAAGAAATACGACCTTTATCTTTTTTCCGATGAAGTGTATCGCGAATATATATACACTGGTTCGCCATACATCTCAGCATGCCATCTTGAGGGAATTGAACAGAATGTCATACTCATTGATTCGGTTTCAAAACGCTATTCTGAGTGCGGAATACGCATTGGCGCCCTTATCACGAAAAACGAACAAGTTCGCAAGGCAGTGATGAAATTTTGCCAGGCACGCCTTTCACCACCACTTATTGGTCAGATTGTGGCAGAGGCATCGCTTGACGCGCCCGACGAATACCTGCGTGATGTTTATGATGAGTATGTTGAGCGCCGCAAATGCCTTATTGACGGTTTGAATCGCATTCCAGGCGTCTACTCCCCAATCCCCATGGGAGCATTCTACACCGTGGCAAAACTGCCAGTTGACAATGCAGAAGAGTTCTGCCGTTGGTGTCTGGCCGAATTCCAGTATGAGGGCGAGACGGTGATGATGGCTCCTGCAGCAGGCTTCTATACTACACCAGGCGCAGGCTACAACCAGGTTCGTATAGCCTATGTGCTGAAGAAGGATGACCTTGAGCGCGCCCTCTTCGTGCTGCGCAAGGCACTGGAGGCATATCCTGGCCGACAGATGGAAGGATAGCCGACGACGTATCTTTCCCACCATAAATATAAAGTGAGTTTATCTTTCTTCTTAGCGCGACGCATTTTCAGCGACAAGGGCGACAAACGCAAAGTGAGCCGCCCGGCCATAAGGATTGCCACGATAGGAGTGGCCATCGGACTGGCTGTGATGATAGTCACTGTTGGCGTAGTGCTGGGCTTCAAGCACACCATCCGCGACAAGATGGTGGGCTTCGGCAGTCATATAAGGGTGGAAAATTTCCAGTCTGTACAGGGAGCCACGCCCTACCCCATTTGCGCCGACGACTCTCTGATGGCAGCAATACGCAACTTGGACGGCATTGAACATGTCAGCAGATTTGCCGAAATGCAGGGAATTCTGAAAACCGATGACGACTTTCTCGGAGTGACATTCAAGGGAATTGGCAATGACTACGACACGCACTTCCTGAGGAATAACACCATAGACGGAACATTTCCCGACTTCAGTGACAGCAAGAGCAGCAACAAGATTGCCGTGTCGCGGCTTACGGCAGACAAGTTGCACCTCTCCGTCGGCGACCGTGTTTTTGCCTACTTCATCGGCTACGACGATATACGGGCACGACGTTTCACCGTAAGCACTATCTACGAGACCAACATGAGCCAGTTTGACCGCATGCTGGTGTTTACCGATCTCCATACCGTGGTACGGCTCAACAACTGGGAAGAGAATTCTTGCAGCGGACTGGAAATACAGGTGAAAGACTTTGCGCTGCTAAATGAGGCAGCCGACCAGATGATTGACAATGTCAATCGCCATACGGACCATGACGGCAATTTTCTCACATCACGCACAATTCGGGAACTATATCCTCAGATTTTCTCCTGGCTCTCGTTGCTCGACATGAACGTATGGATTATCCTTATTCTTATGGTATGCGTGGCAGGATTTACGATGATTAGCGGACTGCTGATAATAATTCTGGAGCGCACGCAGATGATAGGACTGCTGAAAGCACTCGGCACACGGAATGCAGCAGTGCGCCGCACATTCCTCTGGTTTGCAATGTTCATCGTAGGACAGGGCCTGTTGTGGGGCAACCTGATTGGAATATCAATCATAATACTGCAACAGCGGACTGGCTTCATCAAACTCGATCCTGCAAACTACTATGTCAGCACAGCACCAATGGAACTGGACATACCCGTTATCCTTCTGCTCAACGCACTGACACTTGTGGTGACATTCTTCGTACTGATTGCGCCATCGTTTCTCGTGTCGCACATTCATCCAGCACGCACCATGCGCTACGAATAATCAAACACGAATAATCACACATATTATAATATAACAAAGAACTCTATGAAACAATTATTGATTTTGCTTACACTTCTTGCGTCGACCAACCTGCTTCACGCACAAAGCGAAGAAGCATACAAAGTACAGATGGATATAATAGACGCACAGGGCGAACAGATACTTCAGGAATTTCGTGCGCTGCAACAGAAGGACCCACAGCGTGAAATGCCAGCAACGCGAGAGCGCTTTGTACAACTGTCAGCAAAGTATGACTCGCTGGCAAATGAGCAACTGAAACTGATAAAACAGATCATACGTGAAAATCATGACAATCAGATTCCTGCCAAATACATCAAGGAGGCGATGTATCAGTTTAGTTACGAAGAACTTAAAGCGGCGCTCGATCCCACTGCAGCATATTACAACAGTCCGGAACTTGAAAAGCCAAAGCGTCTGCTGGCAGGATATGAGAAACGGCGTCCGGGAATGAAATTCCATGACCTTGAAATGGAAGACACAGACGATCGCTATGCCACGTTAAGCCAGTGGGTTGGACAAGGACAGTATGTGCTTATAGATTTCTGGGCTTCGTGGTGCGGTCCGTGCCGTCAGGAAATGCCCAACGTAGTCAAGAACTACGAGAAATATCATTCCAAGGGATTTAATATTGTCGGCGTATCGCTCGACCAGAAGAAAGAATCATGGGTTGCAGCGATACAGCAACTCGGAATGAAATGGCCACAAATTAGCGACCTTAAAGGATGGAAGAGCGCCGCCGTTGATGTCTACGGCATCAGTTCCATTCCGTCGAGCGTGCTTGTCGCCCCCGACGGAACCATTGTTGCAATCGATTTAAGAGGCAACAGTCTCAGCGAAAAACTACGCGAGATTTACGGAGAATAGCAGCCAGGCAAGATAGCAGCAATATCCTGCCAGCAGCACCATGCCCTCCCATCGCTGTATGAGGTAACGTGTGCGCGAAAAGAGCCACAGCAAAAGTACTGAGCCCATCATCAGCGACAGGTCGACCGTGGTGATGCCTTGAATATCCATCGGCTTAACCACAGCAACGATGCCAAGTATGCAGAGAATGTTGAAGACATTTGAGCCGATGACGTTGCCAATGGCAAGGGCCGACTGACCTTTGCTCGCAGCCACTACACTCGTGGCAAGTTCGGGCAGAGATGTGCCACCAGCCACAATGGTAAGACCTATCACAGCATCGCTCACTCCCAACGACTCTGCGACGCGCGAGGCAGCAGCAACAAATATATTACTGCCAAAGACGAGCAACGCAAGTCCTGCTATCATATACACTACACTGAGCCAGGGAGTAACCTGTTGCTCCTGCGCCTCGGCCTCCGACTTTCCCGACACAGCCTGCGACAGCGTATACCACATGAAAACGGCAAACACAGCGAGCAAAACAATGCCGTCAATCAAGCCTAAAACGTTGTTGGCACAAAGAAGCAACAGCACAAGTGAAGCAAGAATGGCAAAGGGAATGTCCTTGCGAACGGTATTTCTGCTGATAGTCATCGGGGCGACAACCGCCGAACAGCCAACAATCAGCATCACATTCATTATGTTCGAGCCGACAACATTGCCAAGTGCCATGTCTGACGAGCCCTTCAGTGCAGAGGCAAGACTGACAAAGAGTTCTGGCGCGGAGGTTCCAGCAGAGACTATTGTCAAACCTATAACAATCTCCGGGACGCGCATGCGACGAGCCAGCGAAGCGGCGCCTTCTGTAAGACGGTCAGCGCCATAAAGCACCATTGTCACACCAGCAATGATAAGTATTATATCAATTATCAAAGTCATCATCGTCAAAATCAAAGTCAAATTCGCTGTAGGCAAGCGACGGACCAACAAAATCGTCCAGCACGCGACGCTCTTTCTTTGTCGGACGTCCCGTGCCTTTCTGCCTGTCAACAAAACCGCTAATGCGGTTCATCTCCAGAAGTTGATATTGTTCTTCCGGAGTTACATTTTCATAGATTTCGGACAGGAGTTTAGCACCGACACGCTGCTCTATCGTCTTCAGTATTTTGAAAGAAAATGTCACAGGTGGTTTTCTGACACTTACCACCTCGCCAACCTTGACCATGCGCGATGGCTTGACATTGACGCCGCCTATGGTGACACGTCCGTTCTTTATGGCATTGGCTGCTATGGAGCGCGTCTTGAAAATACGTGCTGCCCAAAGCCATTTGTCTACTCTTGCTTCTGCTGACATGATGGTTTTCCCTTGCCAAACTTGTTGTACTGGTTCATTGTTATGTCAATGCCTGCCAACACAAAACTCTGAATAATCTCTGTGCCAATTTCCATCACAGGCTGCAACTGCTGCAGGTCGTCGTCGGAAAACTTACCGAGCACATAGTCTATCTGCTGACCTTGAGCGTAGTTGTTGCCTATGCCGACGCGTAGGCGTGCATATTGCTGGCCGATGAGTTGCTGAATGTGGCCAAGTCCATTATGGCCACCATTTGAGCCGTTGGCCTTCAGGCGAAACTGTCCAACCGGCAGGGCAATGTCATCACTTACCACAAGCAGACGGCTTTGGTCGATATTCTCCTTGTTAAGCCAGTATCTTACGGCATTGCCGCTAAGATTCATATATGTAGACGGTTTCAGCAAGAAAACTTTCCTGCCCTTGAGCGTCAATTCGCCAACAAATCCATAGCGACGGTCATCAAAAATGGTATTGGACGCCTTAGCGAAAGCGTCCAATACCATAAATCCTGCGTTGTGGCGGGTCATGTGGTATTCATCACCGACATTTCCCAAGCCAACAATCAAGTACTTTTCCATTTTATTCCTCAGCGTTTGCTGCTGCAGAACGAGAAGCACGTGTAGCCCTGACAGAGCAAACGATAACTTCCTTGGAAGTAGCAATCTCCAGTCCTTCGAAAGACAGAGCGCCAACCTTGATGCTCTTGCCGAGTTCCAGAGAAGTAACGTCGATTTCCAGTTGCTCGGGAATGTTCTTGTATGGAGCAGTAACGTTGATCTTGCGAATCTGCAACTGCAACTTACCACCATCGCGCACGCCCTGTGCCAGTCCATTCAGTTTAACAGGAATACCAACCGTGATGGGCTTGGTTTCAGTCACCTCGTAGAAGTCTGCGTGAAGGATAGCGTCGGTAGTAGGATGGAACTGAAGTTCCTTGATGATTGCCTTGTGCTCCTTACCGTCAAGGTTGATATTCACAACGTATACGTGAGGAGTGTAGACCACCTTGCGGAGTTCGGCAAACGAGGCTGTGAATGCCACTGCCTCGGGCAGACCGTTCTCACCTTTTTTCTCACCATAGATGTTGCATGGAATAAGACCTTCCTTACGAAGCAGTTTTGAGGCTTTCTTGCCCAGGTCAGTACGCTGCTGACCGTTGATGCTGATTTCTCTCATTTGTTTAACAATTAAATGTGTTACTCTAAAATTAAGTTCTCTGTGCTTAATTCACCATCACACGATGCGAAAAGCGGCTGCAAAGGTATGAAAATATTATAACAAACAAGCAATCGGCCACTTTTTTTTCATAAAAAAACCGTTTTTCTTTTGCATTAAGATAAAACTTCGTAATTTTGCACAAAGATAAGAGTATCAACATACAAGTACGACAAATGATAAACAGGGAACTCATCAGGACAAAGATAGTACAGTTGACTTACGCTTACTATCAAAATGGGAACAACAACATAGACGCAGCGGAGAAAGAACTAATCAAAAGTCTATCAAAAGCCTACGACCTGTATAATTATCTATTGTCTCTTATCGTAGCCGTAACGCAGGAATCACGACGACATTTGGAGGTGGCTCAAAACAGGGCAAAGCGCGAGGGCACAGAAATGCCTTCAAAGCGATTTGCTCTGAATCGCTTTGCCATGCAGTTGGAGGAAAACCAGATGCTGCTCGACTTCACGAAAAGTCAGAAGAAGACTTGGAACGACGAGCCTGAATTCCTTCGCAAGTTGTATATGCAGATAACAGAGAGCCAACTGTACAAGGAATACATGGAGAGCGAGGAAGACAGTTATGCCAACGACCGTGAATTCTGGAGAAAAATATACCGCACGCTTATTCAGGACAACAGCGACCTTGACGCACTGCTGGAAGAGCAAAGTCTTTACTGGAACGACGATAAGGAGATTGTGGACACCTTCGTATTGAAGACGATAAAGCGTTTTGAGGAGAAAAACAACTCACGACAGGAACTGCTTCCAGAATATGACAACTCCGACGACGAGGACTACGCGCGCAAACTCTTCCGTGCCACAATAATGAACGGCGAGGAATACCAGCACTACATGAGTGAGTCGTCGCAGAACTGGGATTTCTCACGACTGGCATACATGGACGTCGTCATAATGCAAATTGCGATTGCCGAAATGATGACTTTCCCCAGTATTCCGATTACGGTGACGATAAACGAATATGTTGACTTGGCTAAAATCTATTCCACGCCGCAGAGCAGCCGCTATATCAATGGTATGCTGGATGCCATTGCGCGCCATCTGATTGATTCCAACAAGTTGATGAAGCATATCGACGAAAAGAAATAACACAAAGAACAGAAAACATCAAACTAAATATTCTAATAAGTTATAATTATGACACAGTTTCTTCTCGCTGCACAGTCCCAGCAAGGTGGCGGCAGTATGGTAAGTTTCCTTATTATGATGGTGGCTATTTTTGCCATCATGTATTTCTTTATGATCCGCCCACAACAGAAAAGACAGAAGCAGATACAGCAGTTTCAGAACTCGCTGAAAGAGGGCGACCAGGTGTTCACTGGCGGCGGATTGTACGGCACAGTGAAAAGCATTGACCTTGCATCGGGCAAGATCAGCGTAGAGATAGCCCGTGGCGTTGTGGTGACCATCGACAAGAACTACGTGTTCCAGGATAACGCCAGCACGCCACTCCAGAAATAAGCAGGGCCTCCCCACTCTGGACGAAAGCATATACTTATGCAACAAATGGAGAAAGACAACGTAAAGCAGATTATAAGAAGTTTCTTATTCAGCGGTGCTAATAAGCAACTTCTTATTTTCTCTTTTTTCCTTGTTCTCTCCTTTGTCTTCTGGCTCATCATAACTCTCAACGAGACTTACGAGCGCGAAATAAAGGTTGCCGTAAATATCACAAACGTTCCTAACAACATCGTACTCACCTCCGACGACACCGACACCATGCGTGTCACGGTGCGCGACAAGGGGTGGGTTTTGCTGGCATATCTCCACACTCGCCAGTCGCCTGCTGTCAACATCACATACAAGAATTTCGACAACGGCGACGGCACTGGCAGCATTTCTGCGTCAGAGGCCAAGCGCTACATACAGCAGAAACTGGAAAGTTCTACGGTTATAACAAGCATTAAACCCGACAAACTGGAAATATTCTACAACAACGGAGAGTGTAAACGTGTTCCAGTGAGATGGACAGGCCGCGTAATTCCCGAACATCTCTATTTCATATCCAATGTGATATATTGGCCCGACAGCGTTGACGTATATGCCGCCCGTGAAAAACTTGACAGCATTCGCGTGGTGTACACTGAGACACTGAACTACGCCAATTTCCGCGACACACTGATTGTGGACTGCCGCCTTTCGCACTCTAAGGATATGAAGATAGTACCAGAGAACATAAAAGTTGGTTTTTTCACCGACGTGCTAACTGAGGAAAGCATAGACGGCGTACCCGTACAGGCCATCAATATGCCTGAAGGAAAAGTGCTGAGGACTTTCCCACCGAAGGTGAAAGTACATTTTGTGTCTGGCGTCAGCAGACTGAAACATATCAAGCCATCCGACTTTACCGTGATAGCCGACTACAACGAGATTTCGCAAAACCCGTCGGAAAAATGCAACATCTATCTGCGCGCAACACCGCAGGGAATAAGCCGTGCAACGCTGGACATAAAACAGGTGGACTATCTCATTGAAGAAGAATAGCACACTCTATCCTTGAAGACTTACCTACCCAGACAGAAATGAAAATAGGTATCACTGGCGGAATTGGAACCGGCAAGAGTTTTGTTTGCAAGCGACTTCAGGCACTCTACGGAGTTGAGGTATACGACTGCGACGATGCCGCTAAACGACTTATCGCCACGTCACCTGTTATATTCAAGAAACTCACGGCTCTCGTAGGAGACGAAGCCTACTTGCCAGATGCAGGCGACGGCAGGCGCAGACTGAACAAGAAGGTGGTGACGCGCTTCCTGCTTGCCGACGAGGACAACGGCAATGCCATCAACGCCATAGTACATCCCGAAGTATTCCGCGACTTTACGGAAAGTGGCAAGACGTGGATGGAGAGTGCCATAATGTTTGAGTCGGGCATTAACAAACTGGTGGACATCGTCATTGCTGTCACAGCACCCGAGGAAACACGTATCGACAGGGTCATGCAGCGCGATGGCATAAGCCGCGAGAGCGTGCTGCAATGGATGCAGCGGCAATGGCCACAGCAGAAAGTCATCGAGAAATCACACTACACCATTTGCAATGACGGAGTAACTGACATCGACAGCCAGTTACGCACGATAGTATCACAAATAAACGCAAACATACAAGAACAACTATGAAACAGACAATTCTTGCCATATCTGGCAAACCAGGACTTTACAAACTCGTGTCGCGAGCAAAAAACAGTCTTATCGTAGAGGCGCTCGACGGTAGCGGCAGGCGCATGCCGGCATTTGCCACAGACCGCATCACCTCGCTTGCCGACATCGCAATGTTCACAGAGAGCGACGACGTTCCCTTGATGAAGGTATTTGCCGCACTTCGTGACTTGGAGAACGGCAAACCTGCCTCACTGAATTTCAAGAAAGCAAGCCCGGCCGAACTGCAGGAGTATTTCACTAAGTTACTGCCTGAATGGGATCGCGACCGCGTGCACAACAGCGACATCAAGAAACTCCTGCAATGGTATGACATTCTGGTACAGGCCGGCATCACCGATTTTGAAGAAGAACTGGCACCTACAGAAGGTGACAACATAGACGACAGGAAGTAGAGCACTCTACTTCCTTTTTAAAAAATCGTCAGCAACGGCCACTGCTGTTTTTACGAAAATTACAACAGCTGTGGCAAAAATAAAAACAGCTGTGGCGAAAATAAAAACAGCTGTAATTTTCAAAAAAACAGCAGTAGCGGAATAGATACAAAAAAGTGGGAGGTAAACGACAGCAATGTTGTTTACCTCCTACCCTGTTTTTCGACGTAACACGCCGGTGATTTTACGACAAGAATCCCAACAGTGCACCTGCGGCAACGGCAGACCCGATAACGCCAGCCACGTTCGGACCCATTGCATGCATCAGCAGGAAATTATGACGGTCGTATTCCAATCCGAGATTGTTGGATATTCGTGCAGCCATAGGCACGGCACTCACACCGGCATTGCCAATCAGTGGATTCAACTTCTTGTCCTTTGGAAGGAAGACATTCATCAGTTTCACGAAGAGGACTCCGCTCATCGTGGCAATGATAAATGCACCTGCACCAATGGCAAAGATGTAAATAGTATTGATGGTAAGGAATTCTGACGCCTGCGTAGAGCAGCCTACCGTCAGTCCAAGCAGCATCACCACGATGTCATTGAGAGCGGCTCCGGCGGTTTTTGCCAAGCGCGTGGTCTTGCCGCTCTCTTTCAGCAGATTGCCGAAGAAGAGCATACCCAGCAGCGGAAGGCCGGAGGGAACGATGAACGTCGTCATCAGAAGACCTATTATCGGAAACAGGATGCGCTCAAGTTGTGACACCTGACGCGCAGGCTTCATCTTGATAAGTCGCTCGTCATTTGTGGTAAGCAGACGCATCAATGGCGGCTGGATGAGCGGAACCAATGCCATGTAACTGTATGCACACACGGCTATGGCACCCATGAGATTTGGCGACAACTTGCTGCTCAGGAAAATTGCCGTAGGGCCATCGGCTCCACCTATGATGGCGATACCGGCAGCCTGATTGGGCTCAAAGCCTAAAGCCAATGCGAACATATAGGCACCGAAGATGCCGAACTGCGCAGCGGCGCCAATAAGCATGAGTTTCGGATTTGCCAGCAATGCAGAAAAGTCGGTCATGGCTCCTATGCCGAGGAAAATCAAAGGAGGATACCATCCCTGACGCACGCCCTGGTAGAAGATGTTAAGCACGGAATTGTCTTCGTAAAGTCCGATTTCCAATCCTGCATCTCCCCTGAAGGGTATGTTTCCAAGGATAATTCCCAATCCTATTGGCACCAGGAGCAGAGGCTCGAAGTCTTTCTTTATGGCAAGCCAGATGAAGAGGGCTCCCACGGCAATCATTATGAGATTGCCTGCCGAGGCATTGGCAAAACCCGTATAGGTCAGGAATTCATTGAAGTTGTCTACTATAAATTGCCACATGGATTTATTCTACAATTTGACGATTTAGCGATTTTACTATTTAAGATTGTCTAATAGAGAAATGGGCCAACTGGCCAATCAACCTATGGTCAGCATTACAGAGCCCTCCATGACAGCATCGCCCTGGCTGACATTGACAGAAGTGACGGTGCCGGCATATTCTGCCTCAATGTTATTCTGCATCTTCATGGCTTCGAGAACCACGACGACATCGCCTACCTGCACGGTGTCGCCTACCTTGACCAATACGGAAGAGATTGTACCGGGCAACGGGGCTTTCAGCGGATTGCCTGCTGCAACGGGAGCAGAAGCAGGAACCGCTGCCGGCTGAGCAGCCTGACGCGGCGCAGGAGAGGACGGCGCTGCAGGAGCAGCAACCTTGGACTTGACAATGTTAGGATGCTTTGCCGCATTGATAGGCTGCAACATTTCCACCTCAAAAGGCACACCATTTACTGTCACTTTGGCGATATTGCCTTCTACCTCTGCTATCTCTACATCGTAGTCGACACCCTGAACCTTATATTGATATTTATTACCCATAATAAAAAGTGTTTTTTGCTTGTCTCTGTTTTTTTTATTTGTTTGTTTACCAGAATACTACGACTGTGTAGGTATCCGAGGAGCCGTATGTACGCTTGGAGTTATCGGCTCGTGGAAATGCGTCATCTGCGAGTATTCGTCATCCCAGCCGGTTTCGCGCGGTTTAATGGTTATGACACCGCTCTCTACGTCGTGGACATCATTGAAATACTGCCGCAGTGCCATGCAGATTACTGCCATGTAAACTTCGCGGTCTATGCCGCGCGTCTTAAGGCCGTCTTGCAGGATATTTCCTGTTTTATGACTCAACTCGGCTGTCTTCTCAACAGTCCTTGTTATTGGCTTTATCGGCTGCTTATGTGCAACTTTCTTGGCTGTCCCGATATGGCGCATCAGCAGTCCGAAGGCTGTGAAGAAGAGCCATAGCAGTGCAAGACAAAGGAATACGATGCCCATGGCCATTACGGACATGCCTATGCCGTGAGGGTCTTCGCGCTTAAACTTCTCAACCTTCGACTCGCTGACCGTCGTAATGTTTGAAATACCAGGCGTGACGCGATCAGCCGATTTCACCTGCCAGTCGGCAGCAGTCCCGTTGTTGGCTACTCGTGCATACGACTGGTCGGCAGACAGCACTGGAACGGTGACGGAGTCGATGAGTTGGGTGGCATTGCCGTTGTAGAGCGCTATCCACGTCGGCTTTTCGCTGTCTATAGCAACAGCAAGGTGCAGACTGCCTTGCGACGGGGCACTGTTGAGTTGGAACACTAAATACTGCCTTCCTGCCAACTGCGTACGCGGTTCGCCGTTGGGAATGAGGCTCATTCGCTTCTGGCGCTCCGGCACACTCATTTTCCCATCAAGCACAGAGCGGTCTGTAGTGATGTACATTCCGCGGATGTTGTAGGTAGAATGTGAAATATTGGCTATTTCCACCCAAGCGTTGTGCTTCCCATATTCGTCTATAAGACTATGCTGATTGCTGGTCATCACCTCGTTGAGTTTGATGCTTGCGTCCATCTGGGCGCTCACACTGCCAACACCGAGCAAAGTCATCAATACGGTCAGCAATACGACCTTCTTCATTTTACTTATCACTTGTTGATTATGTGTCTATCGTTTACTTGAAAATATCATCCACAGAAGAACAGCACTACTATCTGTGCAGTGAAAATGCGCAGGAACATTGACAGCGGATAGACCGTGGAATAGCCCAGGGCCGGTGCCTCCTTGGAACAGACAGAATTGGCGTAGGCCAATGCTGGCGGGTCGGTGTAAGTGCCTGCTATCATGCCCATTATCGTAAAATAATTGAACTTGAAGTGCATGCGTGCAATAGTGCCTACTATCAAAATAGGTACGACAGTTATTATGAAGCCCGTAAGTACGTACAGCAACCCGTCGCCCTCAACGACGGTGGAGAAGAATGATGCTCCAGCCTTTATCCCAACAGAGGCGAGGAACAGCACAAGGCCGATTTCGCGCAGCATCATATTTGCCGAAGTCGTGGTGTATGTCACGAGTTTTATCTTGTAGCCATAGCGGCCGATAAGAATTGCTATGATAAGCGGTCCACCTGCTATACCAAGTTTCACCGGTACGGGCATGCCTGGTATGGCTATTGGTAATGAGCCGAAAAGAATTCCTATGATAATGCCAACAAAAATTGTCGCAATATTTGGAGTATCCAGACGCTTCACCGAATTTCCCATCTTTGCCGCAACACGGTCTACTGCATCTTCCGGGCCAACTACCATAATTCTGTCGCCTACCTGCAATGGTAGCGTAGGCGAAGCGAAAATATCCATGCCGTGGCGAGTGATGCGGGTAACGTTTACTCCATAGACACTTGAGAAGTGCATCTGCAAAAGTGACTTTCCGTTCATCTTCGGATTTGTTACCAAGATGCGCTTTGACACAAGCGGCTGGTCAGTCTGTTCCCAGTCAACCTCTATAACCGGGCCGATGAAAGCAACGATTGCTTCATAGTCTGCTTCTGAGCATACAATATATAATTGGTCGCCTACATGGAAAACTGTATTCCTGTTGGGTATCGACACATGGCCTTCGTGCAATATGCGCGAGCAAACAAAATCGCGGTTTAAGAAATCGTGCACCTGCAGCAGCGTCCGCCCCTCAAGATAAGCATTGGTCACCTCAAGGTGCATCTTATGGGGCTTCTGTGTTGACTTTGCTCCACCGGCAGCCTGCAACTCGTCTTCTTCGCGCTGCAAGTTTACCTTGCATATATACCTTGTTAATATAGTAGCACCTATGATGCCAAGCACACCAAGCGGATAGGCACATGCATAGGCAGATGCTATCTGTGGGGCATTGCTTCCGAATATTGTGGAGAGTGCTTCGTTGGCAGCACCAAGTCCCGGGGTGTTTGTCACGGCACCATACAGCGTGCCGACCATCATCGGAAGATTGTTAACGTCGGATGTGTCGAAGAAAACAAAGTAACAGACAAACATTGTTACGATGTTCAGCAATATGGCAGTTGCCGCCAGTCCATTCAACTTGATGCCGGCCTTTCCGAAACTCTCGAAGAAACCAGGGCCGACCTGCAAGCCAATCATAAAGACAAAGAGTATGAGTCCGAAGTCTTGTACGAATGTAAGTATGGGCAATGGCGCCGTAAAGCCAACGTGTCCTGCCAATATACCAGCGAATAGCACGAAGGTAACTCCCAGTGCTATTCCGCCTACTTTGATTTTTCCCAAGTACACTCCCGTTGCTATCACTATAGCATACAGGAGTGCGATATGCGCCACCGAGTCGGTGGTGGTAAAGAGGTTAATCAGCCATTGAAATGACTCCATTTCGGTCAAAGGTTAATTTGTATGTTTTATTATAATGTTATTTCTGAAAGAAGAAAATGTCTGCGTTATGTATACAGGAAACGCTTGATGCTGCGCTTTGGCGTCTTTTCAAATTCCTCCTCGCGTACTTCTATCTCGGCGATTTTCTCGTATGCAGGCAACTGTTCGTTCAGTTGGTTGCGGTTTTGTTCCATTATGCTTTCAAGGTCGTGAGCATTGAAATTCATCTTCTGCGCCTCGTCATAATCCGGATAAACAAGTCCGACAAGTTTTGTATCACGCTGAACAACGACGCTCTCGACAACCATTGGCATGGAATTCAGTTTGTCTTCTATCTCCTCCGGATAAATATTCTGTCCGTTAGGCCCAAGAAGCATATTTTTTGAGCGTCCGTTGATATAGATATTCCCATCGGCATCCATCGTACCGAGATCGCCTGTGTGATACCAGCCGTCGCGGTCTATGGTTTCGGCAGTAGCCTCGTCGTTCTTATAGTAGCCCTGCATGACATTAAGTCCGCGTGTGAGGATTTCACCAGGAACGTTGGCAGGGTCTGGAGATGCTATTTTAACTTCCATGTGATAGGCTGCCCTGCCGCACGAACCCTTTGCAAAATTATGCCAGTCGCTATAGCCTATGATAGGAGCACATTCTGTTGCGCCATACCCTACCGTATAGGGGAATTCTATGCGTTTCAGGAAACTCTCCACTTCCTGATTGAAAGCAGCACCGCCGATTATTACTTCGTAAACATTGCCGCCGAAGGCTTTAAGCACTTCCTGGCAAATCATTTCACGCACTTTCTTTGATATTACAGGCATTGACATCAAGAGGCGCATGCGATTGTTCTGTATTTTCGGGAATACCTTCTTTCGGATTATCTTTTCTATAACAAGAGGAACGGCTATGATAATCACAGGCTTCACTTCGGCAAATGCCTGGGCGATAATGGCTGGCGAAGGAACACGGTTGAGATAGTAGACATGGCATCCATGGAGAAATTCAAAGATGAATTCAAATGCCATACCGTACATATGAGCCATTGGAAGGATTGAAATCACTTTGTCTCCAGCCTTTATGGTTTTTCCTAACACGTATTCGGCAAAATCGTAGTTCGACCAGATGGCGCGATAAGGTATCATAACACCCTTAGAAAAGCCTGTAGTGCCGCTGGTATAGTTGATTAGTGCCAGTTCTTCACCATTTTCCTCGGTGTAATAACTGATATGCTCCTTGCGGAAGTACTTGGGATATTTCTTACCAAAGATTTCGTTGAGGTGTTCGCGCGCATAGGTAAGTTTTTCAGTGCGCGACACCATGAGCGAATAGTCGGGATTGTTGATTATGCCTTCCAGATTTGGCATCTTGGTCGGGTCAATCTGCGTGGCAACGTGGTCGCCTACAAAAAGCAGTTTTGCATCAGAATGATTGACTATATTGTGTATCTGGTCGGGCATGAACTCATGCAGAATAGGCACGGCAACGGCGCCATAAGTCAACGTGGCCAGGAAAGCCACTGCCCACTGGCTGGAATTGCGTCCGCAAAGGGCGATTTTATCGCCGCGCTTCACGCCGCTGTTCTCAAAAAGGATATGCAGTTTCTCTATTTTTCTGGCCACATCGTGATACTGCAGAGTAGCACCTTTGTAGTCTGTAAGGGCATCCATGTCCCAGTGGTCAATAATGCTCTGCTGTATAAGATGGTTAAAACTTGGTACGTTTTCCATAGCAGTTATCTCTTTGTCTTTTGTTGTAGAATGTTAGTTGTATAAGTAGCGTTTGATACTCTTCTTTGGAGTCTTCTGGAATTCTTCTTCTCTTATCTCTATTGTGGATATCTTGCTGTAGACTGGCATGATTTGGTTCAACTGCTGACGGTTTTGCTCCATCACATTGGCTATGTCTTCACTGCTGAAGCCCATGGTCTTCGCCTCGTCCATATCCGGATGAACCAGTGCCACCAGTTTGCCATCGCGCTGCACAATCAGACATTCGCCCATGAGTGCCATCGAATTCAGTTTGTCTTCTATTTCTTCTGGATAAATGTTCTGTCCGCTTGCGCCGAGCAGCATGTTCTTCGAGCGGCCACGTATGAAAATATTGCCCTCTGCATCCATTGTTGCAAGGTCGCCTGTGTGATACCAGCCGTCAGCATCCAGAGATTCGCGCGTCGCCTTCTCATTCTTATAGTAGCCCTGCATGACGTGAACACCGCGCGTAAGGATTTCGCCAGGCACGTTTTCCGCGTCATGGCTGTTTATCTTTACCTCCATACGCTCTATGCAGCGTCCACATGAGCCTGAAGCAAAGGTGTGCCAGTCGCTATAGGAAATCAACGGCGCACACTCTGTTGTACCATAGCCCACGGTGAATGGAAATTCTATGCTCTTGAGGAATTGCTCTATCTCCTGATTGAGCGGTGCACCGCCGATAATGATCTCATAAGCCTGTCCGCCAAAGGCTTGATACACTTCATTACAGATACGCTCCTTCACCTTCTTTGAAACTACCGGCATCTGCAAGAGCAGGCGGATGACATTGCTCTGTATCTTTGGGAAGACGCGCTTGCGTATGATTTTTTCTATAATTAGCGGAACGGCTATGATGAGCGACGGCTTCACTTCCTGCAATGCTTCAGCGATAATGGCCGGCGAGGGCAGACGTGTCAGGAAAAACACATGATAGCCTGCGGAAATGGGGAAGAGAAACTCAAAAGCCTGTCCATACATGTGGGCCATAGGCAGCATACTAAGCATATTGCTGTAGCGGGGCATCTTAGGAGCAAGATGGTCCATGGCAAACTGCACGTTGCCCGACAGAGCCCTGTACGGAAGCATCACTCCTTTGGAAAAACCAGTGGTGCCGCTGGTATAATTGATCATTGCCAACTCTTCCGGGCTGTCGTGATGCCAGTGTATGTCTGTCTGGCGGAATGCGGCAGGATACTTGTGGCCGAACATTTCATTAAGATGTTCGCGCGCATAGGTAAGTTGCTCGTTGTTGCTGCTGTAAAGCGAGAAGTCGGACAGATTGAATATGCCTTTCAGGTCAGGCATCTCGCTGACCGAAATCTGCTGCACGACATAGTCGCCGACAAAGAGCAGGCGCGACTCTGAATGGTTTACGATGTTGTGTATCTGCTCTGCATTAAACTCATGCAGGACAGGCACTATCACAGCACCGTATGCCAGCGTTGCCAGATAGGCAACAGCCCAATGGGCAGAATTGCGCCCACATACTGCCACACGGTCACCTTTCTGTATACCTGCGGCCTGCATCATGATATGAAGTTTCTCTATTTTTCGCGCTACGTCGTGGTATTGCAACGTAGCCCCTTTATAGTCCGTGAGCGCATCAAGCAGCCAATTCTCCTTTATAGATTTCTCAATACGCGCATTAAAACTGGGAAGTTCTGTCATAGAATGATTCGTTGCACAAATTTGAAAATTTTGTGCAAAGGTAAGACATTCCATGCACACTACAAAAAAATTTGTGCAGTTTTTTATATCTTTCTACACATACTTAAATATTTTATGATGCATGTCATTAAAAACGGGAAAACAGCAACAAAATTTTTAAGAAATGCTGCTGTTTTGAAAAAAACAGTTGTGGCGAAAATTAAAACAGTTGTGGCAAAAATAAAAACAGTTGTAATTTTTTTAAAAACAGCAGTGGCGAAAATTATAAATGTTTGTAACTTTGCAATACCTAAAACACGGTCACAATATATATTAAACAAAATAATTACCAATATGAGAAAAAACTTGATGGCTGCTATCATAGCAGCAGGAGTAAGCCTTAGCATGCAGGCTGGCCAGATAGAGGGCACTCTGCACGCAGACCAGGGCTCACAAAAGATTTACAAGGAAATCTACGGACAATTTGCCGAGCATCTTGGCTCATGTATCTACGGTGGGCTGTGGGTTGGCGAGAATTCTCCGATTCCCAACATCCAAGGTTACCGCAAGGATGTCTTCGAAGCATTGAAGGCTCTGCAGGTTCCCGTGCTGAGATGGCCTGGCGGCTGTTTTGCCGACGAATACCACTGGATGGACGGCATCGGTCCGCGCGACAAGCGCCCATCCATGCAAAACAACAACTGGGGCGGCACGATAGAGGATAATTCCTTCGGCACGCACGAATTTCTGAACCTTTGCGAGATGCTTGGTTGTGAGCCATACATAAGCGGAAATGTCGGCTCAGGCACAGTGGAAGAACTGGCAAAATGGGTGGAATACATGACGAGCGAAGACGGTACGCCCATGGCAAAATTGCGCAAGCAGAACGGACGCGAGAAACCGTGGAAGGTGAAATATCTCGGAGTGGGCAACGAGTCGTGGGGCTGCGGTGGCAATATGCGCCCGGAATATTACGGCGACCTTTTCCGTCGCTATTCTGTCTACTGCCGCAACTACGATGGCAATAAACTTTATAAGATTGCTTCCGGAGCCAGCGACTACGACTACAACTGGACAAAGGTGCTGATGAACAATGTCGGTAACAGGATGAACGGTGTCAGCCTGCACTATTACACTGTTACCGGATGGAGCGGCTCAAAAGGTGCTGCTATCGACCCAAGTATCGACAATTTCTATTGGACAATGGGAAAATGCCTTGAGATAGAAGATGTCATAAAAAAGCACAAGGCCATCATGGATGAGAAAGATCCCAAACGCCAGGTGGGCTTGCTTGTCGACGAATGGGGCACTTGGTGGGACGAAGAGCCCGGTACCATTTCCGGCCACCTCTATCAGCAGAATTCGCTGCGCGATGCGTTTGTCGCCGCACTTTCCCTGAATGTTTTCCACCGCCATACCGATCGTGTGCGCATGGCCAACATCGCCCAGGTGGTCAATGTCCTGCAGTCAATGATTCTTACTGACCAGAAAGGCACAGGCCACATGGTTCTCACACCGACCTATCATGTCTTTGAGATGTACCGTCCTTTCCAGGAGTCGACCTATCTTCCTATAGAAGTGAACTGCGAGAACAAGCAGGTACGTGGCGATCGCCGCTCACCACAGCGCAATGTTCCTGTAGTGTCTGCATCTGCTGCCCGTACTGCCGACGGAAAGATTATACTGTCGCTGGTAAACATAGATGTCGAACAGACCCAGTCGGTAGACATTACCCTTGAAGGCACTACAGCCAAGGCCGTGACGGGACGTGTTCTTACGTCGAAGAGCGTGGCCGATTACAACGATTTCGACCATCCTTCTACAGTTGCTCCTCGTGAATTCAAGGATGCAAAACTGAAGAAGAATATTCTCAGCGTGAAACTTCCAGCAAAAAGTATAGTAGTTTTAACGCTGAACTAAAACCATACCGCCATTGGGCTGCATTACGACTTTGGCCAATCCTCGTTTGTCAACCTTCAACTGGTTGACAACGGGGTATCCAAAGTTGTCGTCGGTATAATAAGTGAGCGTCTGTCCTGCCAGCATAGGGAGTTGCAGTGTCAGCCGCATAGCCTTATCCTCAGCATTAAGCCCGCCTATCATCCACTTGTCGCCAGAGCGGCGTGCCAACACTACAAAACTGCCGGGATATCCATCTACGTAGCGCGTCTCATCCCATGTTGTAGGCAGACTTTTCAGGAAGTCTATCTCGTGAAGCGGCAGTTCCTTCAGGTTGTTCGGCTGTATTGCAACACATTGTATACTGCTCTGCATCGTAATGCCCGACGCCATCTCGAAGACGTCGGTCGTTTTTCGTGTGTGCCGATGCTTGTTGTCACGGCTCATAAAACGGTTGAGTATGATGCCGCCCCAGTCCATCGATGCCACAGAATTGCGGCAGAAAGGATGCAACGTGAGATCAAATGGCTCGCGCTTGGCGTGTGTTTCTGAAAAAAACACATTCTCTGAAGCCAGCACAGCCTCACTTGCTACATAGTTGGGAAACAGTCTCTCCCACCCTCGTGGCAGCGTGCATCCATGGAAAATAACCTGTAGACCATATCTGTTAGCGTCGAACAGTATGTCTTCGTAGAGTTGCATCACTTGCTGCTTGTCACCTCCGAAAAAATCCACCTTTATTCCCTTTACTCCTATCTGCTTTAGCCATGCCATTTCGCGGTCGCGCGCTATGGCAGTAGACATCAGGTGACGGGGAGTTTGCGGTGCGTCATTCTCAGTGCCGTTAGAATTATACCACAGCAGCAGGCTGACACCGCGTTCTCCGGCATAGTCGGAAAGTTGCTTCATCCTATCGCGACCGATATTCACATCCCAGCATCCGTCTACAAGACAGTATTCGTAGCCCATCTCGGCAGCCAAATCAATAAACTTCACCTGATCGTCCCAGTTGATTGAGTTGTCTTGCCAAATCAGCCAACTCCAAGTATAGCGCCCAGGGCGATATTTTTCAGTCGGTTCATAAAGCGGCTCCACCACATCCTGGGCTATCGTAGTCTCTACGATGGGCTTAAGCGTCTGGCCAATGGTCAGCGTGCGCCATGGCGTGCTGCCGGGAACGGCAATGCTGGCGCCCGTAGTGCCGTGGCCATTCAGTTCGCCTGGCATGGGAAATGCAATGGTGTAGCCCCATCTGCTGTCGAAGTCGGTAAGATGGCTGCCAACGTATGCTCCCGTTACTCCCGTCTCACTGAGGAGCATCCACCCGGTATCGCCAAGATGGAACAAAGCAGGGAAAACGTAGCCCTTGCCATACTGCGACTTGGCATCAAGTGGGGCATCAGCGCTGTACACTTCCTCATAACTGGGCTTAGTCCGCTCCCAGCCTATCATGGCATCGCTCTGTGGCGAAATGAATGTCGTTGTACCATCAGGCAATCTAAAACTTGTCACTTCGTCTGTAACTACGGCCGTATACGGTTTTTGCTTCTGCTGTGGCAAAAGCGTATAGCGGAAGGCGATGTCGTTGTCCGACACCTGGAATGTTACGACAATGCGGTGGCCTTTCTCATTAGCCAGCGTAAGTTCAAGTTTGTTTGCCTTATAGTCTGAATGGGAAGCCTTGGTACGCGTCATGTCATAATGCTTCTCCACAGCCGTCTCCTTGCTTGACACCACGCTAAGACTCTTGCTGAAGTCGCCGATATTGCTCTTCAGTCCCAGCCGTGACGGCATAAGCACCTGCTTTCCGTAATGACTTACGTTGTATGTGGCTATTCCGCCGTCTACATTGACCTCTACCTTCAGCCGTCCGTCGGGCGAACTGACACTTGTCTGTGCTGCCGTCGTCCATACGGCAAGGAACGAAATGAAAAAAGAAAAGATTATTCGTCTCATAGTGCTGCAAAGTTAAGACTTTCCACAAAAAAGAGACGATATGTTGCTAAGATTTTCTTAAATAACAAGCAAAAAATTTGCAAAAACATAGAGAAATATAAAAGCCCGAGAAATCTCGGGCTTCTGAGTTGCGGAGGCAGGACTCGAACATGCGACCTCCAGGTTATGAGCCTGGCGAGCTACCAACTGCTCCACTCCGCGATGTTTTTCGTTTTGCGGATGCAAAGGTACGGCGTTTTTTTCTTCCCACCAAATTTTTCTGTATTTTTTTACATTATAATTCTTCGTCAGAACACTGGAATGTAGTTCCCTTCGACACGTCGCCGGTCTGTAAACCCAGTTTAAACCACTTCATGCGCTGTTTGGAAGTTCCATGCGTGAACGATTCAGGAACGACAGTGCCCCGTGCTTTCTTTTGCAGGTAGTCGTCGCCTATAACTTGAGCGCAGTTGATAGCCTTCTCGATGTCGCCGTCCTCAAGAGAGCCAAACATTTTATTGTCGTGATGAGCCCAGACCCCGGCATAGAAGTCGGCAAGCAGTTCAAGCCGCACGCTGAGTTTGTTAGCCTCTGTCTTGCTGAGACGCGACATTTGCTGATGAACCTGCGACAGTGTTCCCGTTAGATACTCCACATGATGTCCTACCTCGTGGGCTATAACGTAGGCATAGGCAAAGTCGCCGTCGGCGCCAAGTTGCTGTTTCATAGTAGAGAAAAACGACAGGTCGATATACAACCGCTGATCGCCGGAACAATAAAACGGTCCCATGGCAGCCTGGCCTTGTCCGCATGCCGTCTGGGTAGCATCTGTGTAAAGCACCATTGTTGGCACGGTGTACGAAGCGCTCTGCTGCTGGAAGATTTTGGTCCAGACATCCTCCGTGCCAGCAAGTATCTGCGTAGAGAACTTTGCCAGTTGCTGCTCTTCTTCTGTAAATTCGCGCTGCCCTTCATTTACTTCTGTGTTTGTGCCAGTCAGCGAACCCAGACCTCCATTCTGCACCACTTCATTCATCACGGCACTCATCGGATCGCCTCCCGTGATCCATGCCATCAATGCTACCATAATAATACCGCCGATACTCAGTCCGGCCTTAGTTCCTCCGCTCATGCCACGGCGGTCTTCTACGTTTGTGCTTTCGCGACGTCCTGTAAGTTTCATGGTTGTAAATTTATTTGTTTTGTTCTGCTGCAAATGTAGTCATTTCCTGAGAAATAGCACTATATACATATCCTTTTTCTTTGCAGATGGTCGTATCAAATCGCATGCTGCCGTTCAATATGGTCTTCATATCCGTTTGCAGACCACGGCCAGAAAGTTTCACGGCGGCTTCCTTCCGTGTCCACAGTCTTGTGAACTCCACCTCAGGACTTTCAGAATTTCTTATAGCGTTTTGTTCCTCTTCGTTCATGGTATATTTCACAAGGCTTTCCTTATATCGCGAAATGCTTTCGACATCACATCCTACCGGGCTGTCGCCTATCACACATATCACCGCCTGCCGGCAGTGGCTTATGTTGAAATGGATGTGGGGATAGTCGCGCAGCGATGGCTTGCCATGTTCTCCATACACGAAAAAGGGCGGTTCTGTTATGCCGTACTGTTTCTGCAAACCTTCCGCCAGCAGCAGGTATGCTACAACGCATGCCCTCTTCGACGACTCGTTTCTAAAACGGTTTGCCTGCTCAAGACGCTGCGGCGACAACTTTGGCAGCGCACTCTCCATGTCAAAGGAGTCAAGTTGGTCGTTGATATAAAGCGTATACGACATTGCCTATATACCTATTTAAATATAGTGCTGCAAAAATAAATATTTTTTACTGAATGTTTGAAGTTTTGCGTGATTTTCTTAACTTTGCCCCAACAGACATCACTGCAAAATGGTATTAGAACTCCACCACGTCAATATCCATCCACTCATCTCTGCACTCTCGCTCACCGTTGGCGACAACCAGATGGCCTGCATTGTCGGCCATCAACGCTCGGGCAAGACGACACTGCTGCGAGCCATACTGGGATTTGTGCCTGTAGACGGAGGACACATCAGTATAGATGGCGAACTACTCACGCCAGAGTCGGCACCCTACTTTCGCAAGATGACAGCCTACGTGCCGCAACATCTGTCACTCCCAGAGCAAGTGCTGATACCAGGATTGGAGAGATGGGAACAACTTTCTGCCGACGAGCGCTACCTGCTCCTGCTCACCAATGCGCTACAGGCCGGCAAGCCCCTTGTCATCGTCGACGAGCCGCCACAGCCTCTCGCTGCCGATACTGCACAAATGGTCGACCAACTGCTCACCGAGGCTTCCCACCGCACTACCATTTTGGCTGTTAACCCACGTATTAATCAAAATCAGATTTACCTATGACCATATCTGTCGCCCGACTTGCAGCCATAGTGTTGCCACTGTTGCTTGCAACCCTATACCTATTATATATATTAGACAGGCGCCTGCTGCACCAGTATATTATCAGCATTGCGCGTGGCGCAGCAACCCTCACCGCAGTGGCAGCCATGCTCCATTACGTTTTCCTCATCGACCGCCCGCTGCTTTCACTGGCGTGGATTGTCTTGTTCTCAGGTGTTGCGGCAGCCGTCTACTGCCGCCGACGCTGGCTGGGAGTTCCCCTGTTTGTTGGCTCCACGCTGAGCACACTCGTGGTCGCCATCTACGTACTTGACGTCTTTTCCTGTAGTCATCTGTTTGGCGCCAGCCCTCTCGTCCCGTTGCAGATGACATTGCTGACAGCCTCGCTTTATATTGGCAGACGTGGCCTGACTGCCTACGTGATGAACAAACGGGTACACCAAAGTCTGGATGAGTATCTGATGGCCATGGGCCATTCGCCATGGCAGACACTCAGGCCTTTCATTGCCGCAGCAATAAGCAGGGCTTTGGCCGCTGTGCTTTCGGCATCACTCCGACTGGGCGTAGTAATAACGCCTGGCATCTTTGTCGGACTGCTGTTTTGCGGAGTAGCCCCCATGACCGCCCTGATGCTTACTATCAGCGTACTGATGGCAAGCCTGTTTGCTGCCATAGCATCACTCCTGTTGGCAATATACGTGTACAACAGGTTGTCTTTACCTTAAAATTATTTAAATTTACAACCAGCGTGCTGTCAGATTGCAACATAAGTTGTATATTTGCTAACAGGTTGTAATATTTTCGTGACAACCGCACACATGCCGGGAAAAACAATACTACTCAAATCAATAACCTAAAACACTAATTACGCGTATGAAAGACCTGAAAATGTACATCAACGGCCAGTTCTGCGAAAGCAGTAGCGGCAAGTGGATCAACGTGTTAAATCCCTCCACTGAAGAGGTTATCTCACGACAGCCTGAAGGCACAACAGAGGATGTCAACAGAGCGCTTGACGCTGCACGTATAGCCCAGAAGCAATGGGCCAAGACGCCAGCCATAGAGCGCGCTGCATGGTTGAAGAAACTCGCCAACGGCATCCGCGAGCGCCGCGAAGAGTTTATCGATATTATCATGCGCGAGCAGGGTAAGACTCTCACATGGGCAACAGTGGAAGTCGACGTCACAGCAGAGTATTTCGACTATATGGCATCCTTTGCACGTCATATTGAGGGCGAGATTATTCCGTCCGACCGTCCTAATGAGACAATATTCCTGACAAAGAAACCTATCGGCGTCGTAGCAGGCATATTGCCATGGAACTTCCCCTTCTTCCTCATTGCGCGCAAGGCAGGAGCAGCCCTCATTGCAGGATGTACCATCGTGATTAAGCCATCACAACTCACGCCGGAGAACTGCACTGTCTTCGGTGAAGTGGTAGACAAGGTGGGACTGCCCAAGGGCGTTATAAATATCGTCACAGGCAAGGGCTCCGTAATTGGCAATGAGATGGCTGGCTCGCCAAAGATTGACATCGTCAGCGTTACAGGTTCTGTAGGTGCTGGCGAGAGCATTATGGCAGCAGCCTCGAAGAACATAACAAAGGTTAGTCTCGAACTCGGCGGCAAGGCACCTGCCATTGTCTGCAAGGATGCCGATCTGGAGAAGGCAGCACAGTGGATTGTCGACAGCCGCATCGGTAACAACGGCCAGATATGCAACAATGCCGAGCGCGTATACGTACAGAAAGATGTAAAGACAGAATTCACCCGTATTCTTGTGGACAAGATGAAAGCCGTCAAGGTTGGCGATGTCTGCAAAGACCACACTGTCGACATGGGACCACTCGTTGAGGCTCGCGCCTTGGAGAGCGTCACTGAGAAGGTTGAACGCGCCATCAGTCAGGGTGCAAAATTACTCTGCGGCGGCCATCGCGTTGGCGAAAAAGGTTATTTCTACGCCGCAACAGTGCTCGACAACTGCACACAGCAGATGGATATTATTCACGAAGAGACTTTCGGCCCGGTAATACCGCTCGTAGAATTCGATACTATAGAGCAGGCGATTGAGTGGGCTAACGATTGCGAGTACGGACTTGCTTCGAGCGTATTCACAAAAGATATTGACACCGCTACTCGCGTGGCTCGCGAACTGGAATTCGGCGAGACCTATATCAACCGCGAACATTTCGAGGCCATGCAGGGCTTCCACGCAGGAGTGAAGAAGAGCGGCATCGGTGGCGCCGACGGCAAGCATGGCGTAGAGGAATACCTCGTTACCCACGTCACCTACCTTGATACTTGGTACGAGTAAAAACATAAGAAACTTGAATAAATTAGGGAAAATCCTGCACTTTTTGGGATTTTCCCTTTTTTATTTCTCCAAAAAGCACTACCTTTGTAGCCGTAAATTTTAGAAACAAAGAGAATATGAAAAAGATTATCATAATGATTATCGCTCTGACAGCCACCCTGACCATGTGGGCACAGAGCGGACGAGAGCACCAAAACCGCTTCGGATTCGGTACGGGAGGCCAGTACTACGGACTGCGCCTGGGTTTGAACATTGCCTCGCTGTCGAGTGACGACGTAAACATGGATCTCGACTCGCGTACTGGCGTGAATTTCGGAGCCGTCTATGGCATCCAGCTGGCCAACGACACCCCGCTTTGGTTGGAGGCGGGCCTCTCCTATTCCGAGAAAGGCGGCAAGGCCACCGTGGGCGGCGAAATGGTGAAGTGCCGTCTCAGCTATCTGCAGGTGCCCATCGTCGTCAAATATTCGTTCGATGTCTACGAAGGCATCTACGTCAATCCCTTCTTGGGCGGCTATCTGGCCTTCGGTGTCGGCGGCAAGCAGAAGAACTATGGTACGGCGGCTGCCAACTATAAAGACCGACACGCCGACTCCTCGTTCGAAACCTTCAACCGCTTCGACGGTGGTCTGCGCATCGGTTGTGGCGCAGAATATCAGATGGTCTATGCCGAAGTGGGCTTCGACTTCGGTCTGGCCAACATCAGTTCCGACGACTTCGCCACCACGCGCAACCAGTGCTTCTTTATCAACATAGGTGTGAACTTCTAACTGAAAAACAATTAGAAATTTTAGGAATTTTAATTTTACAATTTTTTCTATATCCCC
>CALFIY010000081.1 GCA_937877595.1 uncultured Prevotella sp. | reverse complement strand
CGGCCAGGCGGCAGCCGAAGGAGAGGGGCTCTACTGGCGATATGAGAGCACGCTGAAGCGATGGGACAGCGAACTTTACTCAGCAATGGGCGCTGCAGGCGAATTGTGCGCCATACGCACCGCGCTCTACGAGCCGATGCCGGAGAATGCACTGCTCGACGACTTCGTGATGTCGCTGCGCATGGTAGACAAGGGCTATCGCATTGCCTACACGTCGGAGGCGTATGCCATGGAGTACGGCTCGGCGAATATCGAAGAGGAGTCGAAGCGCAAGCGTCGCATAGCGGCAGGCGGACTGCAGAGCATCTGGTGGCTAAGGTCGCTGATGAATCCCCTGCGCCATCCGCTCGTGGCTTTCCAGTTTGTGTCGCATCGCGTGCTGCGCTGGAGCATAACGCCGTTTGCCATGCTGCTGCTTATACCGCTCAACGTGGCTCTCGTAATGCTCAAGGCAGGAACGGTGTATAACGTGGTGTGGATACTGCAGATACTGTTCTATCTCGCTGCCCTTGCCGGCCTGCTGCTCGAACAGCGCGGCAAGAAGAACAAACTGCTGTACGTGGCATACTATTTCCTCTTTATGAACTCCAACGTGTTCCGAGGAATATCATATCTGCGCAGTCATAAGGCGAGCGGAGCGTGGGAAAAAGCAAAAAGAGCATAAAAAGTGGGAAAAACATTTCGCGTCGGTAAAAAAAGTGGAAAAATGTAATCCGCGTATAATAAAAAAGTTATAATTTTGCAACTGACAATATTGTACATGCAGTAATGAATTTGGATGAACGTGAGATACTTCTGCAAAAGATAGCAGAAGCCAATGCAAAACTACATGCTGCCAACGAGCAACTTGACGTAGCAAGGCAAAAGTTGGACGAATACGAGGAGAAGACAAAGAGCGCAGAGAATGCCAGTCGCATGAAATCGCTCTTCCTTGCCAACATGAGCCACGAAATCCGTACTCCGCTCAATGCCATTGAGGGCTTTTCTCGCGTGATGTGCGAGACAGACTCGCAGGAAGAGCGCATGAAGTACATGGAAATCATTGAGAGCAACAACGCCCGCGTGCTTACGCTAATCAATGAAATCCTTGACTTGTCGCGCGTTGAGGCTGGCGAGATTTCCATCAAGAAGAGCATGACAGACCTCAACGAACTCTGTCGCAACATCCGCCTTACGTTCAAGTTCCGTTGTCCTGAAACGGTGAAACTTGAATGGTCTATGCCGAACATGACGGTTACTCTTAACACCGACCAGAACCGTATCACACAGGTCTTTTCAAATCTTATCAGCAATGCCCTGAAACACACGTCGAAGGGAAGCATCACCTACGGCTACCGTCTCATCAACGACGGACAGGACGTAGAATTCTTTGTCACTGATACGGGTACGGGCATTGCGCCAGAGGATGTCGAAACCATTTTCCAGACTTATGTATCGAAGGATGCAGAGACCATGCAGAACGGCTATGGTCTCGGCCTGCCTCTCAGCAAGATTATAGTAGAGAAGTTGGGCGGACGCATCAGCGTTTCTTCTGTCCTCGGCGAGGGCTCCTCTTTCCGCTTCGTGCTACCATTTGAAGGCACTATAGGCGGAATGGCAAAGAACAGCCGCATCACGACAAACTCGCGCACGCTGCGTGTCAGCACAAAGACCGACGTGCAGAACGCACCCCTTATCCTTGTGGCCGAAGACGAAGACAGCAACTTTGAACTGGTGAAGATTGTGCTGCAGAAGCGCTAT
>CALFIY010000080.1 GCA_937877595.1 uncultured Prevotella sp. | reverse complement strand
GCCATACTTGCAGTGGGCATTATCTGCTTAGGATGGTATATCAAGTCGGCCATCGACAACTTTGCCAACAAAGACCGCAAAGTCGTAGTAAAAGGACTTGCGGAGAGAGAGGTGGAGGCCGACAAAGTGACGTGGCCTATCGTTTCCAAGGAGGTTGGCAACGACCTGCCCGAACTTTACAACAGGCTGGCCGTTATGCAGCAGAAGATTAAGACCTTCCTCATGCGCAACGGCATCAAGGATGGCGAACTCACGGTCAATGCTCCTCAGGTTGTCGACTTGCAGGCGCGCGAGTATAGCGACAACAACAGGTCATACCGTTACATCATTACCTCGGTCATCACCGTCACATCGCCCAACGTCGCTCAGGTGCGTGGCATACTGGCTCGTCAGGGCGACCTTCTGAAGGAAGGCGTTGCTGTTGTCGACGGCGGTTACGAAAATCAGGTGAAGTACGAGTATGTCTCTTTTAAGGAAATGAAGCCCAAGATGATGCAGGAGGCTATACAGAATGCTGAGAAGACTGCGCAGCAGTTTGCCGAGAATTCCCATTCCAGTCTCGACAAGATTGTCAGTGCCGATCAGGGCCAGTTCTCTATTGACAACCGCGACGACAACACTCCTTATATAAAAAAGGTTCGCGTAGTGACCACTGTCACCTATTCGCTGAAAGATTGACAGAGCATATCATATAATTATACGTTAACCAACTTCTATAATATGTAAAAGACAGAGGAAGTACAAATCTTTCAAAAAGGGTCTGACGTAAGAACAGCAAGAGAGCGCATCGCTTGGGCGGTGCGCTCTCTTATTAGTATGCATTACTGCGTTCGGTTTTTCTTAGCGATGCAGGCCGGTGGGCTCTTCCATCTTTATCTGGTCGAGCAGAGTAGGCTTGTAGGTGCGAACCATGCGGAAGGCAGGAGCAGCGGCAGAAGCCTCCTTGATCTTGAACTGCATAACTTCCGTCTTGTCGCCATTCCATGCGCCAATGGGATATTCGCCAAGAACAGGGTTGCGTCCAGTGACGGTGGTCGTGTAGTTATCAGTTGCGGCGTCATTCTCAGCATCGGTGCGCTGACCCATAAGGTTGCTCACCAGACGTCCCTTGTAGCGCACGGCCACCTGCCAGTTTGTAGCGATGCTGGTGTTGCAGTTGCTCCACATGTTGACGTAAACGTGGTAGATGCCGCCCTCGATGTACTCCTCAGGAATAACGATGTTCTCGTTGTTCAGGCTGTCGATGTAGCATGCGGCGTTAGAGTCGTGGTCCAGACCGTATTCTGCCACCAAGTTGTAGTTGTCGTCGTAGACAGTTACGGTACGGTTGCCGAAGTAGAACTCATGGCCGGATGGCGAGATGAGGTGCAGGTCGATGTCCTTCTCATTGCTGAAGGTCAGGTTGACGTGCAAGTCACCTTCCATGCTCTCCACGACGTTCACTGCTGAACGATAAGCAGCGGTAATGCTTCCGTCGGAGCGGCGTCCCTTGATGAGCATTACGATATCATGTGTGAACGACTCGCCGTAGATGATAGCAATAATGTAGGTAATGATGCCGCCGGCACGAGTGGGAGCGGCTCCGCCAGAATTGGTAACGGAAGGAACGATTTCCAGATATCCGTCCTTGCCCTCAACGCCGACATAGAAGCGGTTGAAGATTTCTTCAGACTGGATGGTGATGAAGTTAGAGCCACCCGTCAGAGCCTGCGAGTTGATGTTCACATCGCCAATCGTTGCTGTCGTGGTAGACGTGGGAAGACTGCCGGTCTTGAAGGTTGCATCCTCAATAGTGTAGTAGTTCTTCTCAAACTGCTGCTGCAGCACTGCTGAATCGACCGTATTTACCTCTGGTGCTGGATCGTCGCTGTCGCTGCTACATGCGGTAAACAATGCGGTGCTCAACAGAGCAAGACACACTAAACTAAAAATCTTTTTCATTTTCTCGAAGTTTTTTAGGTGAATAATAAATAGTTCTATTGTTGCAAAGGTATGGCTTTAGTATATTGGTGGTGCATAGACCATACGCGAAATAAGAAATGTTAGTTTTTTTTACACTACTTAACAGAGCTCTGCGGTTTTGGTTGAAACACATTCAACAAAAGCCATTCCCCTTTTAGTTTTGTTTACTTTCTTAACATTCCTCTTCTCGTCAGTTATCACTACTACATCAACGACAAGATGGCTGTGCAGCCGTTTGCCGGTGTCGTAGGAGGTTATCTTACTGAAACAGATGGCTTTGACGGCGCTGTCCGTGTTGGTTGTGGCTTCAACTTCGGTCGCCTGTATGCCAACGTTGGCTATGACTTCGGTCTTACCATTGGTGATGTGCACGAAGGATACTTTGGCGAGAAGTGGCACAACAACACATTGTTTGCCACCATCGGTTTCAACCTTGCCGGCACTCGCTAATATCTGAGCATAGACATTTATAAGAAAAGTGGCGGCGTACCCAGGTGCGTCGCCACTTCTGTTTATCTAATGTGTTACATTCCGAGCAGTTCGCGGGCATTGGCTATAGCGGCCTGCGTGATGTCGGAGCCCGACAGCATCTGTGCTACTTCGCTGATGCGCTCCTCATCGGTGAGGCGGTGCATGGTGGAAGATGTGCCGTGGGCCGTCTCGCTCTTCTCCACTCTGTAATGGGCAGTGCCGAGAGCCGCAATCTGTGGCAGATGAGTAATGCTAATCACCTGGCGGTCGCTGTCGCCCATGGCGCGCATCATGTGAGCCATGGCCTCTGCTATCTTTCCGCTTACGCCGGTGTCTATCTCGTCGAAGATGATGGTTGGCAGTTTTACAGCGCCGCTTATCATGGCCTTCAGCGACAGCATTACTCGCGCTATCTCACCGCCCGAAGCCACCTGTGCTATGGGCAGCAAAGGAGT
Source organism: uncultured Prevotella sp. (assembly GCA_937877595.1). GTDB lineage: Bacteria > Bacteroidota > Bacteroidia > Bacteroidales > Bacteroidaceae > Prevotella. The sequence continues at coordinate 9,953 of CALFIY010000080.1, read as the reverse complement.
GGAAGTGTTGGCGCTGAACAGGAAACTCACGGCATCGGCTCCCGTAGCGGAGAGAGCGGTGGGCTCTATGTCCACTTGGAAACGCACGTTGGGCATTCCGAGTGGCACGAGCATTCCACGCAGTTGCTGTTCTATCTTGCCGGCAGCCTTTTTGCGCAGCATGCTTAAGGCTTCTGCCTGCTTCTGACATTCCGCCTGCTGCCGCTCCAAGAGTTGCTGCAGTTGTGCTAATCGTTCGTCGCTGTTGTCAAGGTTGTCAAGTTGTGAGGCAAGAGCATCGCGCATGCTGATGAGTTCTGTCACGCTTGCTGCGCGGTATTTCTTCTGCAGGTCGTAGAGCCTGTCGAGCCTGTTGTTGACATTGTCCAGTTGCGACGGGTCGAAATCGATGGCGTCCAGTTTGCCAGCCATCTCGTCGGCAATATCCTTCAGTTCGATGCGGCACGACTCCAGCCGCTCTGCCAGTTCTGCCGTGGCAGGCATGACATTGGCTATGCCGTTGAGACTCTGCGTGGCGCGGCGTACGAGCGAGAGCGCGTCGGCCTCGCCCTCCGACAGCGCGTTGGCAGCATCATAGAGAGCCGTCTTTATGTCTTCGGCATGTGTCATGGTGGCGCTCTGCTGTTCCAGTTCTTCCTGTTCCCCCTCTGTGAGGCCGGCGTCTTTCAGTTCGTTGTACTGGAATTGCAGAAACTCCTGCTGCCGGCTTGCCGATGCTATCTCCTGTCGCAGTTCCTCCAGCGCTGCCGCAGTCTTGCGGTAGTCGGAGTAGGCTTTCTGGTAGTCTGCCAGTTGCTTGCCGTCCTGTGCCATGGTGTCTACCACGCTCAGTTGGAAGTCGTGCTTCTGCAACAGCAGGTTCTGGTGCTGCGAGTGGACGTCGACCAGTTGTTCGCCGAGTTCTTTCAGCAGCGAGATAGCCACGGGGGTGTCGTTGATAAAGGCTCTGCTCTTGCCTGTTGCCGTCAGTTCCCTCCTCACGATGCAGTCGGTCTCGTCGTATTCGATGTCGTTGTCGTCGAAGAATTTCTGCATGTCGTAGTTCGACAGGCAGAAGTGAGCCTCTATGGTGCAGCGGTCGGCGCCCTGTTTGATGGCCTTGCTGTCGGCGCGCTGGCCCAGCAGCAATGCTATGGCTCCGAGTATGATGCTTTTTCCTGCTCCCGTCTCACCCGTCATTACGGAGAAACCCTTACCGAACTCGATATCGAGCAGATCGATGAGCGTGAAGTTCTTTATGTGAAGTTGCGTCAGCATGCTTTTCTCATTGTTTTATCTTGTCCCATGCGTTGCTCTGCGAGGCATTGATGTTGAAGAGCAGGTTGTAGACGGTCTCTTTCTCCTTCTGCGTGCCCTTCCCTTTGTATATGGCGGCAAGTTCGTCGCGCTTATAGTCGGTCCATATCTGTGGCAGCAGGCTTAGCGGTTTGTTCTCGTGTGCCGCTTTCAGGTTTTCGAGTGCCGTGGTGATGTTGGCGCGTCCGCGCTCCGCATTGGTCGACATCTCGTCAAGCCCCAGTCGGTAGTAGTCGTAGTGCAGTTGTCGCAGTGGCTTCATGGCTTCGTCGAGATAGTCGTTGATAATGGCGAAGCGGTTGCGGCCTGTCTCGAAGGCTTTCCATCCTGTGTATCCCAGGTTCTGGGCATTGTTCACGAGGTTGAGGCAGCGCTGCAGCACGTCGGTGCCGCCCATTGGTGCGAAACTGTCGAGGTCGAGACCGATGATGAGGTATGCGTAGTAGGCGAAAAGAGCCGTGAGTTGGTTGTCTATCACCTCCTCCTGAAAGTTCAGTTGGTCGAACTCCACGAAGTTGAAACTGAAGTCGCCGTCCTTATTATTATATAATGTGGAGTTGTATGCGGCATTGTATACAGGGCGGTTGGCCTGTATCATTGCCGTGGCCTCAAAGAGATTTGCAGCCTTGTCGTATTTCGTTATCGTGATGTTGAATGTGCACGAGATACGCTCGTTTTTCTGAAATTGCAGGTCTGTCCACTGCCTTTCGTTGACAAACTGTTCGAGAGTCTGCTTCAGGTTGTCGAACACCGAGGCATCTGTACCCTGTATCTGCGAGTGGTTGATATTGACGGTTGCGATGAGTTCCTGTGCTTCCGCATGGAGCATGGCGGTGGCCATGAGAGCCACGGCGCAGCAGAGCCTGCGCAGAGAGTGTTGTATGTTGCGTAGAATCATGGCGTTCATTTCTTTTTCGGACGACGGCGTGCCCATCCCTCTTCGCTGAAGTCGGGCACCTCTCCCTTCAGTTTCATGCTCTTCGGGTTGAGCATCTGTTGCCACTCCTCGCGTCGGTGCTGTCGCTCCGGCTTTGCCGTATGCCGCTCGTTGCGAGGCTTTCCGCCAGACTTCGGTGCCGACTCCTGCCTTGTGGCGCGCTGTTTACGGTCGGCACGCTGCTGCCATGGGCGCTCGTCGGCCATCCGGCATGTTATCTCGCGCCCATTGTATCGCTGTCCGTTGACATATTTCACCACGCGCTGTGCGTCCTCTTCGGCCACTTCCACGTGGGCTGTCGTGGCGAGCAGGTCGATATGGCCTATCTGTACGTGGCCCTTCACGTTCTTGTTGATGATTTGCATCACTTCGGCAGGATAGAAGCCGTCGCGCTTACCGAGATTGAATGTCACCTTGCGGAACTTTCCGTCTGCAGTCCTGTTGCCGCCCTTCCTGCGCGCCTTGCCTTCCTCGTGGCTCTTCTCCGTGGCCACCGTCAGTTCGGGAGCATCGGCATAGTATGCAAGGAAGCGTCCGAACTCGAGCGAAACGATTTTCTTTATCAGGTCTTCTTTGTCGATGTATTCAAAGTAGCGGTTGATGTCGGCCATGAATGGGGCAATCTGTTCCTCGTCGACGTCGGCCTTTACAATCTGGTCCATCACGCGGTAGAGTTGCTTCTTGCAGATCTCTTCCGGGCTTGGCATCACCCCCTGCTCAAACTGCTTGCCTATCTCGCGTTCTATGTTGCGTATCTTGTGGCGCTCGCGTGTATGGATGATGCTGAGCGATGTGCCCTTCTTGCCTGCGCGCCCTGTGCGTCCTGAGCGGTGTGTATAGTTTTCGATGTCGTCGGGCAGCCCGTAGTTGATAACGTGTGTCAGGTCGTCTACGTCCAGTCCGCGTGCTGCCACATCGGTTGCAACCAGCAGTTGCACGGTGTGCTGGCGGAACTTCTGCATTGTCAGGTCGCGCTGCTGCTGCGACAGGTCGCCGTGCAGGCTTTCGGCATTATAGCCGTCGCGTATCAGTTTGTCGGCCACCTCCTGTGTCTCTATCTTCGTGCGGCAGAAGATGATGGCGAAGATGCGCGGATAGAAATCCACGAGCCGTTTCAGGGCGAGATACTTGTCTTTGGCGTTCACCACGTAGTAGATATGGTTGACGTGCTCTGCGCCTTCATTGCGCGAGCCCACCACTATCTCCTTTGGGTCGTGCAGGTAGCCGCGTGCTATGCGTTCTATTTCGCGGCTCATGGTGGCAGAGAAGAGCAGCGTGTTTCTTTCTGCCGGCACGCCCTCCAGAATGGCGTCGATGCTTTCCGAAAATCCCATGTTTAGCATCTCGTCGGCTTCGTCGAGCACCACGTTGCTGACGGCATCCAGTTGTGCCACGCCGCGCTTCATCAGGTCTATCAGTCTGCCTGGCGTGGCAACAATAATCTGTGCCCCTTTTCTGAGGGCACGTATCTGTTGTTCTATGGAGGCTCCGCCATATACGGCCTCAATGTGTATGCCGTCGATGTAGCGTGCAAAGTCGCGCATGTCATCGGCTATCTGCAGACACAGTTCGCGCGTAGGAGCCAGCACAAGGGCCTGTGTGTCGTGGCGCAATGTGTCAATGTTCTGCAGCAAAGGGATGCCGAATGCCGCAGTCTTGCCTGTTCCAGTCTGTGCAAGTGCTATTACGTCGTTCATTGTTCCCAGCAGGTAAGGAATGACTTCCTCCTGTACCGGCATGGGCTGAACAAACCCCATCTCTTCTATGGCTCGGCGAATGGCATCGCAGACACCCAGTTCCTTAAATGTTTTCATTACGACGGCAAAGTTAGTCAATTTTTCTCTCTTTTGGCGCGGATTACCTAAAAAATGTATAATTTTGCAAACGAAACTATGTAAAACAACGCATGATTTATAAATACGATTTTCTCGTTATCGGTGCTGGTGTTGCCGGTATGAGTTATGCCCTCAAGGTGGCGCGTGCCAAGAAGGGCAAGGTATGTATGATTTGCAAGACATCGCTTGACGAGGCCAACACCTCTTTTGCTCAGGGCGGTGTGGCCAGTGTGACAAATCTTGCGGTAGACAATTTCGAGAAACACATTGAAGACACGATGATAGCCGGCGACTACATCTCCGACCGCAAGGCCGTTGAGCAGGTGGTGCGTCGTGCTCCTGAGCAGATAAGCGAACTCGTGGCGTGGGGTGTCAATTTCGACCGTCAGGAGGATGGCAGTTTCGACCTTCACCGCGAGGGCGGCCACTCTGAATTCCGCATTCTCCACCATGCCGACGATACTGGTGCTGAGATACAGCGTGGCCTCATGGAAGCCGTGCGCCGCTGTCCCGATATCGACGTCAAGGAAAACCATTTTGCCGTTGAGATAATCACGCAGCATCATCTCGGTGCGCGCGTGACGCGCCGCTCTCCCCATACCCAGTGCTACGGTGCCTATGTACTCAATCCCGGAGATCAGGGCGGCAAAGGTGAGGAAGGTACTGTCGACACCTATCTTGCCAGGGTCACTGTGATGTGTACCGGCGGTTGTGGTGCCGTCTATCTGACCACTTCCAATCCTGTGATAGCCACTGGCGACGGTATTGCCATGGCCTATCGCGCCAAGGCCACCGTTCAGGACATGGAGTTCGTGCAGTTCCATCCCACAGTGCTCCATAATCCCAACGAGACCCATCCTGCCTATCTCATAACAGAGGCCATGCGTGGCTACGGCGGCATACTGAAACTCCCCAACGGACAGACCTTCATGGAGAAATACGATGAGCGTCTCTCCCTGGCTCCGCGCGATATCGTGGCGCGTGCCATAGACAAGGAGATGAAGATACACGGTCTGGACCATGTGTGCCTTGACGTCACCCACAAGGATGCTGCCGAGACGCGCCACCACTTCCCCAATATTTACCAGAAGTGTCTCTCCATCGGTATAGACATTACGCAGGACTATATTCCCGTTCGTCCTGCTGCCCACTATATGTGCGGTGGCGTGAAGGTCGATCTCAACGGCCAGTCGAGCATAGAGCGTCTCTATGCCATTGGCGAATGTTCGTGTACAGGTCTGCATGGCGGCAACCGCCTTGCCTCCAATTCGCTGATAGAGGCTGTCGTCTATGCCGACGCTGCAGCCCGTCACTCACTGGCGCATATCGACGAGTATGAGTTCAACGAGCGAGTTCCCGAATGGAACGACGAGGGCACGATGACCAATGAGGAGAAGGTTCTCATCACCCAGTCGGTGAAGGAGGTTGCACAGATCATGTCCAACTATGTTGGCATAGTGCGCAGCGACCTGCGTCTTCACCGCGCGTGGGACAGGCTTGACATGCTCTACGAAGAGACCGAGCGCCTCTTTAAGCGCGTTCGTGCCACACGCGATATCTGCGAACTGCGCAACATGATCAACGTGGGATACCTCATCACGCGATGGGCTTTGGAGCGAAAGGAATGTCGCGGACTGCATTTCACCACCGACTATCCGCATCATGCATACGATAAGTCGTCGGAGAGGTGAGTGACAAGAGGTGAGAGATATGAATATAAAACCAAAGTAAACAATATGGCAACAACAGAGAAAATAGACAGCCTGGACAAGAAGATACTCGGTATCCTGTCGAAGAATGCACGCATTCCGTTCAAGGACGTGGCAATAGAGTGTAAGGTGTCGCGTGCGGCAATCCATCAGCGTGTGCAAAATCTGATAGAGGCCAACGTCATCATGGGCAGCGGCTTCGACGTAAATCCCAAAAGCCTTGGCTACAGCACGTGTACGTACGTGGGAATAACGCTCGAGCGCGGCTCTATGTACAAGGATGTCGTGGAGTGCCTGCAGCACATACCCGAGATAGTGGAATGTCACTTCACCACCGGTCCTTACACCCTGCTCGTGAAACTCTACGCGCGCGACAACGAGCAACTGATGCATCTGCTCAACGAACGGCTTCAGGAGATACCTGGAGTGGTGGCCACCGAAACCCTTATCTCGCTGGAGCAGAGCATAAAGCGCGAAATACCCATCACAGAAGAATAATCCCATCCTGACGCTACGCTGAAGCATGAACCGCTACGACTGGAAGTCACGGCTTGACGATGTCTACGCTTCTTTTCCCGAGGCATCGCAGAAGCCGGTAATTGGTATAACGGGAAATTATGGTGAGCAGACTTGCAAACTTGCCGAGGGCTATTATAAGTCAGTGCTTCGGGCAGGCGGAGTGCCGCTGATAATACCGCCACTTGCCGACACCGATGCCATCATCAACACGCTGGGCAAGATAGACGCCCTGCTGCTGAGCGGCGGTGGCGACTACAATCCGCTGCTCATGGGGCAGGAACCTCTGCCAGCGCTCGGAGGGATAAACAGTGAGCGCGATATTCCGGAACTGCTCATCACCCGACTGGCATACAACCGGCAGATACCGATACTCGGCATTTGCCGTGGGCTGCAGACGCTGGCCATTGCCCTCGATGGCGAGGTGGCACAGGACATCCGTCAGGATATCGGCGCCGACAGCGTCAAGCACTCGCAGGATGCGCCTCGCGACGAGGCCACCCACAGCGTGGTGGTGGATGAAGACTCCGTGCTGTATGATATCTACAAGGCCACGACGCTCTACGTCAATTCCTTCCATCATCAGGCAGTGAGCGATGCCGGCACCCGTCTGCGCGTCGTAGCCAGGGCTGTGGATGGCGTGACAGAGGCTGTGGAGAGCCGCGAGTTTCGCAGCATAGTGGGTGTGCAGTGGCATCCGGAATGTATGGAAGACGGGCTGCCGCTCTTTGAATGGCTTGTGGCCGAGGCTGCCAACTATCGGCGAGCCGTCGGAGTGCATCATGGCACGCTGACTCTTGACACCCACTGCGACACGCCGATGTTCTTCAATCTCAAGGCGCCCGAGGGGAAGCGCGCTTCGTTTGGCAAGCGCGACAGTCGCCTTCTTGTCGATCTCCACAAGATGACAGAAGGTCATCAGGACGCTACTATCATGGTGGCATACCTGCCGCAGCCGAAGATGGGAGAGACTTTCTCGTCGCTGGTAGACTGCGAGGTGGCAGGACCAACGGAATATGCCGACCTGATATTCGATACGATAGAAGACATGGTTGAGCGCCATCGCCAGTATGTCAGCATAGCACGCACACCAGCCGACCTGTATGCCGACAAGCGCAGCGGACGGAAGAGCATAATGCTGGGAATAGAGAACGGACTGGCCCTGAACGGCCAGTTGCAGCAGTTGGCCCACTTCGCGCAGCGGGGCATTGTCTACATGACGCTCTGCCACAATGGCGACAACGACATCTGCGACTCGGCGCGCGGCAGTTCGATACACAACGGTGTGAGCAGTTTCGGCAAGCAGGTGATACGCGAGATGAACCGCCTCGGCATAATGGTCGACCTGAGCCATGCCTCGGAGAAGAGTTTCTACGACGCCCTCGAACTGAGCAACCAGCCCATAGTGTGCAGCCACAGCAGTTGCCGCGCACTCTGCGACCATCCCCGTAACCTCACCGACGAGCAGATGCGCGCCCTTGCCGCCAAGGGGGGCGTGATGCAGGTGACGCTCTACAGCGGTTTCCTGCGCAAGGAGGGTGATGCCACAATCCTCGACGCCATGAAGCATCTGGAGCATGCCATACAGGTAATGGGAACAGACCATGTCGGACTGGGCACTGACTTCGACGGCGACGGCGGTGTGCGCGGACTGGCCAATTCGGCAGAGTTGATTAATTTCACGCGCCAGTTGCTAAGCCGCAATTTCAGCGAGCGCGACATACAGAAGATCTGGGGCGGCAATTTCCTGCGCGTAATGGCTCAGGTGCAGTCTGTCAGAAAATGAACAATCACCAAATTTCCTACATGCATCGTAAGATGGTAAGTTTCCGACATTTCGCCATGGCTATTGCCGTGGCCATGCTCCTTGCTGCATGCAGTACCACGAAGCGCCAGCAGGTTTCCATCCAGTCGGCAGTTGACATCAGTTTCTCTGCCGACAGTGCCTATGCCTACTGTGCTGCACAGTGCCAGTTCGGCCCGCGTGTGATGAACAGCAAGGCTCACGACGACTGCGGAGCGTGGATAGCAGCACAGTTTGAGCGTCACGGCTACAGCGTGGAGCAGCAGAGCGCCAGTCTGAAGGGCTACGACGGCACCGTGCTGCGCAGCACCAATATCATAGCGCGCCGCGACACGGCGCATGGCGAGCGGCTGCTTGTCTGTGCCCACTGGGACAGTCGCCCGTGGGCCGACAACGATGCCGACAGTGCGCAATGGCATAAGCCGGTGATGGCGGCCAACGACGGTGCATCGGGCGTGGCCGTGATGTTGGAGTTGGCCCGCATCATCAATAGCCACGACTCGCTGCCAGTGCCTGTAGACTTTGTATGCTTCGATGCCGAAGACTGGGGAATACCACAGTGGAGCGATGCCGACGCCGACGGAAACACCTGGGCTCTTGGCGCGCAGCACTGGGCTGCATTGCTTGGCTCCCACAACTATCGCTATGCCGTGCTGCTCGATATGGTGGGCGGACAGGGAGCGCGCTTCTATCGCGAAGGCTATTCCATACAGTATGCGCGTAGCGTGGTAGACCGCATATGGGATGCTGCCGCCGCCATAGGATATGGCAGTTTCTTCGTGCATGCCGACGGCGGCTACGTCACTGACGATCATGTGCCCCTAAACGAAGTGGCCAACATTCCGGCGGTAGACATAATCAACTATTACCCTGACTGCCGGCAGAGTTCGTTCGGCCCCACATGGCATACCGTGTCTGACGATATGCAGCACATCGACCGTAACACGCTGCAGGCTGTAGGGCAGACGCTGGTGCAACTGCTCTACTCCGTATACTGATACCGCCAACGCCTTTCCACTTTCTGCGATATGCCAGCCGACCCTCTGCGAGCGTACAGACGCTATCTCAAGTTGCAGCGCGGATATTCTGCCAATACGGTGGATGCCTACATGCGCGACGTGGGTAAACTGACCGATTTCATGCACCGCGAGAATATTGCGGTGGGCGACGTCACGCTAAGCGACCTGCAGCAGTTTGCTGCCACGCTTCACGACATCGGCATACAGCCTTCTTCGCAGTGTCGCATACTCAGCGGCGTGCGCAGTTTCTTCCGTTTTCTGCAGGAAGACGGCTGGCGCGACGACGATCCGACGGAACTGCTCGAGTCGCCCGTGCTGGGCGAACATCTGCCTGAGGTGCTCTCGACGGCGGAAGTGGACTTGCTGGAAAATTCAATAGACGTGTCGAAATGGGAAGGCCATCGCAACCGCGCAATAATAGAGGTGCTCTTCTCGTGTGGGCTGCGCGTCAGCGAACTGGTGTCGCTGCGCCTGTCGTGTCTCTACGAGGCAGAGCGCTATGTGCGCGTGCTGGGCAAGGGCAGCAAGGAGCGGCTGGTGCCCATCTCCGACCGTGCCCTGAAGGAGATTGCCAACTATATGCCGTGGCGCTCAAGCCTGAAGATTAAGCCGGGCGAAGAGGACTATGTGTTCCTCAACCGTCGAGGCGCACACCTCACGCGCACCATGATTCTCATCATGCTGAAGCGACAGGCCGAGGTGGCGGGCATCACAAAGACCATCTCGCCGCACACCCTGCGCCACAGCTTCGCCACGGCACTGCTCGAAGGCGGAGCCGACCTGCGCGTCATCCAGGCACTGCTGGGGCACGAGAGCATCGGCACCACGGAGATATAC
>CALFIY010000079.1 GCA_937877595.1 uncultured Prevotella sp. | reverse complement strand
GGGTAAGCGACAACTCCGACCGCATAGGGAGGGCAAGGGTGTTGCCCTATTTCCTACGTGATAACGAGGGCTACATGAATGCTGCGCTGGAGGGTGCTAATGAGCCTATGCAATCAGTCAACAGCCTTACCGAAATAAAGAATGTGTTCAACAGAGTGCGACTGCGAGACCCAATCAATGGGGAAAGGCAGTTTGCCGAGGGTATTGCCGGAAAATTCGACTTCCTCGGTGTCCGCGAGGAAATCAATCGCACCGCCTCCCGTTTCGGCATCAATATCAATAGTTGGAAAACAACCATACACGGCGAGAATATGTTCTCTATCACGGGCGAGGATGAAGAATACAGGGAGTTTCACATTACCCGTACTTTCTTCAATAAATCGGACGGGCTGGAGGTACACCATGACCTGTTTAAGATTGCGAAGAGATACCAAGGTAACGGCCTATCCAAACAAGTGTTTCAGACGTTCTACCAGCAGTACAAGAAACTTGGTGTGCGCTATATTACAGTTGATGCAAATATCGATATTGGAGGCTACACTTGGGCGCGTTATGGTTTCAAGGCGAAGAACCGCGCAGAGGCCATGTCTGTAGCGAAACGTATGCAGGTAAGCAGCGAAAATTCGGAACTTGCTACAAACTTTATCAAGGACTGGTACAAGAAAACCTCCTTGCCCCCTGAGGAGCCGTTCCCGATGCGATTGCTTTCTGAACAGCCGTGGGGCAAGGAGGTACTGTTAGGCTCGTATTGGGAGGGTATTATTGACCTCTCCGACCCTGCGAGTCGTAAGATTTTCGAGACGTATTTAGGTCTGTAGAACGCGCTTGATATTCGCGTCATAAACAACCTCTGATAGGTCATACTCTGCGAGGGCTTTCTGTTTAGAGAGTCCTCGTTGCATTGCGCCATAAACGCCCATTACTTGGAGGTCGAGGTGGGGTATGTCCCTGCCTATAAACTCCTCATGCATTGCTGTAGTCAATTCTTCTGCCATAATCGGTTGCAAAGATAAGTTATTTTTCTCAATTTTTGCGCGAGAACAACGAAAATGTTCCGCTTGGGCGGTTTATTGCCCCGTAGATTTTCGTTTGCGATAGGGTGCTTTCTGCTGTTTCCTTACTACTGCCTCACGGGTGATGCGGCATAACTTGTTAGCGTATGGCTCTCCCTCAGACACGCGGTTGTTCCACAGGTTTTCCACCTTGCAGCCAACCTGTTCTGGCGTGAACATTTCGTAGATCGCGGCGAGGCTCCCGAAGTAGAACTCCTTTTGCTCTGACGGGGAACCAGCAGGACGCTCGAAGAAAGCGACCTTGTAGATAAACTCCCCTGCCATCACTTGCCCTCCTTTCTGATGTCCGCTATGAGGCGGTTGTTTAGTTTCTCGATAGCCGTCCATGCCTTTCGGTAGTCGGCTTCGTACTTGGTGCCATTGAGACGCATACCAGCGTCACCTATTTGCCTTGCCCCATTGTAGAGGCTCTTTTGCGCGAGGCGCAGTTCATTGATATTTGCCATAGGATATTTGCCCGTCCAGCCGATAGCCCAGCCTCTATTGTTTTTGACCTTATCGCCCCTCTCTCTATTATAGGCGATATTTCTTTTTCTTTTAACCTCGTTAGAGGTTTTTCTTTATCTTTAGTACCCATACGAACGATAGTGAGTATGTACCCATTATCATTATCATACTCATTATCGTTATCATTATAGGTATAAATCGTATTCATTCGTAACCATCGTATTCGTTCCTATACGGTCGTATAACTCACGATTGAGGGTGGTATGAGTAGTCGTGGGCTTGGCCTATCCAGCGGAAACAGCCGAGCCGATTGTCAAAGAATACACCGCGCAGAACCTTACGGCGACGTGGCTCATAGCAGTTCGCGGTCGCCAGCAGTTCACGGCGAGCCTCGCGGAGTTGTTGTCTTGTAGGTGTCATAGTCAAGATTATTTGTCGTAGATGAGTGATTTCAATTCTGATAGTTGCTTTGCCAAATCGTCGTACCAGGCCGTGAAGTGTCCGTGCCGCTCTGCTTCGGCTCTCTCCTTGCTGTTGTCAGCACTACGATAGCGGATGCACTCACACAGGAGGTCGTACTGCTTACGGGTCAGAGGCGGTAACTGCACCTTGGCCGTAGGCTTCGGTTGTGGCGTTACCAACTCCGTGATACCTCGCTTGACGAGTTGCTTTGTCAGTTTGGGGTCTTCCAACTGGTCACAGATAGCGACACGGAGGCCAGCGCGGATAAGTTTCGGCAGATAGGAGTCGAGGGCGTGATGTGGAAAGCCAGCCATACGTGAGCCGTCCTTGCTGCTCTTGGTTAGTGTGATACCGAGGTCACGGGCTACTACCTCCGCATCATCCTCGTAGGTCTCGTAGAAGTCACCACAGCGGAACAGGAGAACTGCGTTGGGGTGCTTCGCCTTCAAGTCTTGGAACTGCTTAAAGATTGTGTCAGTCATAATCGTAATTGTAGTTTAAGCCCCTCCCGACAAGCGAGAGGGGCGGTTGAACATTAGGCTGGTAACTTCACACGGCTCATGAGGTGGCCGCTGATTTCGTGCAACTCTCGGCTTCGCTCGGGCGTGAGGTCACGGGCATGTGCCGTGATGGCCTGTGTCAGTTTCCACAGGGTAGCCCCTCCCTGCACACCGTCGTTGGGGTCATTCTTCATCAGCAGTTTCTCGACCTCCTGCCCCTCGGCTTTCAGCAGCGCACCGCTGGAGGTGAGTTTCTTGACCTCTTTCTCCAAGTCAACCTCCATTTCCGAGGCTCCCTGTATCTCGTAGGCTTTCTCTCTGATGTTGTCGGCAGAGAACAGGCCACGGGTGAGGTCACGGACGGCAGACACGGTGGTCTTGGTGTCGAGTTCGTAGGTCTTCTGACTGAGGGCGAGAGAGTCGGGCAGTTTGCTACCGAGGTGTACCTGCTTCATGACCGACTCGCGAACCATGCCGTTGAGACAAGCCCCGTTGAGCATGAACGCTCTCATGTCAACAGCACCGTCGCCGTAGTCGCTGGTGGAGAAACGCGCTCCAGCGAAGATTACCACGTCACCGTTCTTTGCCGTCGGCACGACGATGGGCTGCGGCAGTATCGTCTCTGCCCAAACCTTGGTGTCGTTCATGTAGGCATCTGAAATCACGGCTCCCTGTCCTGCGGCCTCCTCGACGAATGCCGTGAGTATCTGCACGGAGTTCAAGCGGCGGTAGGAGTCGGACAGGACACCGCGAACCTGCATACCGACGGTGCGAACCAGTACACGGCTACGC
>CALFIY010000078.1 GCA_937877595.1 uncultured Prevotella sp. | reverse complement strand
CCTTTGCTATCTGGCGCCACAGTCTGCTTGAAGCCAGTACGTTGGCCTTATCGACCACAGTGAGGTGGCGACGACGCTTCTGTGCTGTCTCGAAAGCCACGCGCAGTATTCGCTCTATTTCAGGACGCGTATAGATGTCGGTGTCGTATGCCTTGTCGTTGTCCTGATACTTCTCACCGAAATACATGCCGCCAGTCAGTTCGCGTATCACGACGAAATCGGCACCGCGCAACAGTTCGTCCTTAAGTGGCGACTTATGTAGGAGGCACTCAAAGGTTGCAACAGGGCGCACATTGGCAAAGAGGCCAAGTTGCTTGCGCATGGCGAGAAGTCCCTGCTCAGGGCGCACTGGCGACGTGGGGTTGTTGTCATACTTCAGGTCGCCTACGGCAGCAAAGAGAACTGCATCGGCACGCATGCACACGTCGTGGGTAGCCTCAGGATAGGGATTGCCGACAGCGTCAATGGCTGAGGCTCCGACAAGGGCTTCCTCGTAGGTGAATTCGTGTCCATACTTAGCAGCGATGGCATTGAGCACCGCCACTCCCTGAGCCATTATCTCCGGTCCGATGCCGTCGCCTGGCAAAACAGCAATTTTCAGTTTCATATTATCAGTTGTTTTTTAACGCACATCAGCATAGATGCACAGATGCACATCGTTAGTTAATTGCGCCGCAAAGATAGAGATAAATTTCTGATAACAGGAAAAAGGAGAGGAATTAATGGCTGTTTTTTCAGAATTTTAATGGTTATGCGTGCCGCGACATGATGACGTATATGATTACGGGCGCTCCCATGATGGGTGTTACGGCATTGAGGGGAATGACTCCCGTCTTGCCAGGAAGGAAACAGATGACATTGCAGAGCAGGGCGATGACGCCTCCTGTCAGCATGGTGGCAGGAAGTAGGATGCGGTGGTTGTCAGTAAGCGTTAGCATGCGGGCAATATGAGGCACTGCCAACCCGATGAATGCTATAGGACCGCAGAAGGCTGTGGTGATGGCAGTAAGCAGGCCCGTGACGACAAGTAGCCAGTTGCGCACCCTAATGATATTGACGCCCAGGTTGGCAGCATAGTGGTCGCCAAGCATCAGAGCATTGAGGGGCTTGATGAGCAGCATGCTACACAGCAGTCCGAATGCCGTGATGGAGACAAAGATGGGAAGTTGGCTGCTCGACACGCTGCCGAAAGAGCCCATTCCCCAGACCATATACGAGCGTACACCCTCGTCGGTAGCAAAAAAATTGAGAAGCGATATGGCCGAAGAACTGATATAGCCTATCATAATACCCACGATGAGCAGCATGACGTTGCTCCTGACAAGCGTAGAGAAGAAGAAGATGAGCGCCATAACGGACATGGCTCCGGCAAAGGCTGCCAAGAGCACAGCCACAAAGCCGCTCACACTGACCGAGCCTATCGACAGTCCGCCGCCGAGCAGTAGCATGACGAGTGCCACGCCAAGGCCGGCACCGCTATTGATGCCAAAGACAGAGGGGCCTGCCAGAGGATTGCGGAATGCCGTCTGCAGCATCAGACCGCTGACAGCAAGTGCGGCACCGGCGAAAACTGCAGTAACAGCCTGTGGCAGACGAGCCTCAAGGATGATATACTGCCATGAGGGCTTTATCCCATCGGTATGCCCCGTCAGTATGTCTGCCACAGAGCCTGCAGGAATACTGACGGAGCCTACCATGAGGTTGACTACAAACAATACGGCCATAGCCAATACGAGCACAAGGCAATACCCTACTCCACGCTTCATTCTGAGAGTTTCTTATAATAACGCAGGTTTGGCGCGTTTGGTATGTCGGGATGAAGAATTTGTATAAAGTCACCCAGCAGATAGTCAGGGCGGAACGGCGACTCCTCGTAGAAGAGCGACTGTTCAACGTTGCATCCGTAGACCTCTCTGTTGCGGAACGCCTTCAACTGGCTGTAGCCGTGATGCTGCGAAAGCAGTTCGCTGTAGTTCTGCTCGTGGTCGAAAGCGCTGTAGCGGTACATCCAAACGTCACAATGCCCTGCCTGCTCCAGAACGGTCTCGAAAGGCAAAGACAGCGAGCCGCCATGCTCATCGGCAGCCCACGGATAGCGTCCTCCTGCGTCGGTCACCATCTGTCCGAGCGTGCTTTTGCCGCCAGGCACATACCACACAGAGCCTACAATGCGGTCTATCAGCACGCTACGCCCCTCGCCTGCCCTGGCAGCCATGCCCTTCAGGGCATGATAGCAACTGTCGACAACGGCAAAGAGGCTATCGGTCTGCTGTTGTTCACCAAAGAGCAGCCCGTAGAATTTCATCCACTCAGCACGTGCCAGAGGAGAGTTCTCCATGTATTCGGCACACTCCACGATAGGTATGTCAATCTCTTCCACACGTCCGTAGCCGCCACTGTTCTCAAAAGGAGAAAGCAGAATGGCGTCAGGCTTGACGTCCATTATTTTCTCCACTACAGGATTAAGTCCGCCGCCACAGTCGGCTATGTCGCCGCTCTTGACATGCTGCTGTATGTAAGGTATCTTGATATATTTCAAATCTGCCACGGCAACAATATTCTCGCCTCTGCCCAGTGTGGTGAGCAGCGAGCAGTGGACGGTGGTGAACACTGCAGCACGCTTGATCGGGGTGCGGAGTATTGTGGCATGTGGCAAGTTGGCTGGCATGTCAGCATCGCGAGGCACGAGTACATACCTGTGCTGTATCCGCCCCTGTCTCCACGGATTTTTTATCTCAACCAGTGTGTAGCCGTGATGGTCGACAATGGTGAGAAGCGATGAATAGCGGAGCGGTATCGTGTCGCCGGCATCGGATGTGACAGCAGTGTTGCCGCCCTTGCAGGATGCAAGAACGGCAAACACTATGCTTATGAATACGGCTGCTGTGAGCCGTGGGATATTACTTCGTGTCAACATTGAAGATGGCATCGATAGGACCAGTGGCAGTGTCGGTGTATTTCTTTACAAAACTGCCGTCCTTCTTGTACTGGTTGGTGTAGGAAGGAAGTGCATAGCCAGCATATCCTGTTGAAGGATTCTCCTGATAGGAAACAATGAAGATGTCGCCTGTCACAGGGTCGGCGGCGATGATGGCCGGGCTGAAGATTCCCACAGGTGTCCACTCAGAGATGGCCTTCGTTGTGGTGTTGTAAATCAGGTATTTGATACCGCTGGCTCCATAGGGTGCATCTACGGTGAAGATGCTCTGGCCGTCGGTGCACATTGCGGTACCATCCAAAATGCGCTCTACGCTGTCGTCGGCATTGATGCGACGCACGCCGGCACCAGTCTGGTTCCACGAAGCGTCGTATGTGCCGTAGTCGAGGAAGTAGGCAGTGTTGCCGACGGTAAGCATATGCATAGGATTGGTGATGGCCTCACCACGAAGTTCCTTAGTAGTGCCTGCTGCGAGGTCTATCTTAGAAATAGATGGGTTCTGGCCATTGCCGTAGTCGGAATTGGCTACGTAGATAAATCCGTTGGCTACGGTCAGTCCGTCAGGATATGAGCCTGCAGTGTAGGTCTTCACCAACTGGAAGTTGACAGTATCCACTGCAGCCACTATGCCGCCATAGGTAGTGAAGTAGATGTTGCCACCTTCACCCACAACCGAACGGGGGCTCACACCAAGCGTCTCGCCAAGCAGTGATGTGGTGCTGAGTTGACGCTCCACGACAAGCGTGTTCTTGTTGGTCACCCAGATAGTATTTTCCCTATCTACTACGATATACAGTTTCGAACCATATACCAGGAGTTTGTTGGAAGTACGTCCTATTGACTTGCCGTTTACTGCCTCGAAGATGCCGGGAACAGCGACGCCCTTCTCATAGTTGATGTACGACAGGTTGCCTGCGATGCCGGCACGGGTGTTTCCAGAACCGAGCACGAAGAGGCCGTTGCTCACGTCTGTCTTTACGGGGTTAATAGGATTAGGTGTTGGGGTGTCGTCGTCACTACTACACGACATTGTGCCAAACGACACAACTGCGGCCATCATGGCCAGCATAAGATACTTTGCTTTCATTGTGATTTTTACTTTTTAAAAAGGTTATTATAATTTATAACTTAATGTGAATTGCCAACTGCGACCAGGCATAGGATACCATCTGACCACCTCATACTGCTCGTCGAACAGATTTTTTACGTCGGCGCGCAATTCTACGGAGTGGCGCTTGACATGAAAGACATGCCATGCGGTGGCTCCAAAGTCGGAATAGCCGTCTACCAGTGTTCCGTCAAGATGCTCATTATTGGTGTATCGGCTGCTGATGCCTGCACCGTGAAATGCCAGATTTAGCCAGGGATTTTCATAACTCACCGAGCCCGACCATGTGTTTCTTGGCATATACGCTATCTGGTTGCCGTAGAATGGTGACTCGCTGTTGCTGCGCTCTTCTGCCTGCAGGTAACTGTAGGTAGCGGCAAGCGTCAACTTATGGTTGCGTCCTATATGATGAGTAGAGCGCAGCGTGGCGTCAGCCCCCCTTGTGCTGACTTTGCCAACGTTGATGCATGTCCAGACAAACATGTTCTGAGGCACGGCAAGTATCATGTCATGCACATGATTGACATATCCGTCGAGTGTGAAGCGCACGTTGGTATGGCTGGAGATATCCGTTCCGGCAGTAATGCCTATGTTCAACTGATTGGTGCTTTCGGGCAACAGGTCGCTCGAGCCATAATGGTAGTAGTAACTCTCGTTGAACGTGGGTGCGCGGAAGATATTCTTATACGATGCCCTGACATAGAAATCGCGCTCAGGGATAATCCTGAAGGCCAGTGACAGCGACGGAGAAAGCCGGCGCATGTTGCGCGCGGTCTTGCCCTCGCCCTTGGCTTCGTTCAGATAGAGAGAATATAGCAGGCGCGCTATTGCCGTGAAGCGGCTGCTACGGTATTTGGCTGTGCCCGACTGCAAGATAGTGTGGCGATAGGGATGCTCTGCCATGATGGTCGACTTACTGGCATTGAGGTTGTTGTAGGCATAGTCGGCAGAATAGTCGAAAGCCCAATGGCTGTCGGGAGTGTACAGAAGCGACGCTGCCGTATAGGTTTCACGCTGCCAATAGCACGCATCCATCATGCGCTGTGGAAAGAGAGGATCGCTATAGTCTGACATAGCCCAATTATATTTGGCATGCCAGCGCAGCGAAAACTTGTCGTTCCAGCGCGTCTGATAGAGAGCCTGTGCCAGGAAGTTCCTGTCGCGCAGTTGTTCCTTGCTGAGATTGCTGTAGTATCTCACCTGTCCTGGCAGTTGGCGGTCATTGTCGTAATAATAAACCTTACCACTAATACGGCTCACCTTATTAATAATATAGGAAGCGTTGAGTTCGACATGGCCTGTGTTCATCATGCTGTTCCTACGCCTGT
This sequence comes from uncultured Prevotella sp., assembly GCA_937877595.1. Taxonomy (GTDB): domain Bacteria; phylum Bacteroidota; class Bacteroidia; order Bacteroidales; family Bacteroidaceae; genus Prevotella. Next base: position 2,878 of record CALFIY010000078.1, on the reverse strand, counting down.
CGCTCTCTATCTGCCTGACGTTGCGAATGGTATAGGGATAGTCGTTCTCTGCATAGGTGTATTCGCCGACGAGAGAAAGTGCAACCTTGTCGGTGATGCTTTGTTCGTAGCGCAGGAAAGGACTTGTATAACCAAAAGAACCTAAACGGAGTTGCGACGTAAGGTGAACATCGTGGTCTGCTGATGGAAGACGCAACGTAGTTATCGACAGGGTGGCAGGAGTAGATGCCTGACGCGCGGTAACAAAAATATCGTCGTTGTCACCGACGGCGAGCGTTATATGTTCCACGTTGTCAAGGGAATAGCGCGACAGGTCTATCTCGCCACTTTGACATTCGGAAAGCATCACTCCGTCGTAGTTGACTCCCGTGTGCTTGGCCCCGAAGCCTCTGACCGAAACCGTCTTCATGCCGCCTGCACCGCCATAGTCGCGCAGCGTGATGCCTGGCAGACGATGGAGGGCGTCGGCAACATCAGTGACTCCCATGACGCGCATATCGTGATGGTCCAAAAGTTGCACAGGAGCCGTGGAAGAAAGGGCACGCTGATGCAAGGTCTCCGTAACAGTCACCTCCTGAAGATGCTGACTGGGAAGAGTGTCTGTCTGCGCCATGACAAACAGCGCAGGCACCAATGCCCACAAAGATGCAAATATCTTCTTCATCTGCTTCGTTGTATATCTCATCGCCTAACCCACGAGGCCGATGGACCGAACTTTTCTCACCAAGGCAGGTCTCCTGACTTCATCGCCCAGTAGCAAGCGCCTTCCCAAACCATAAAAAAATGTTCAGTGGCATCATGCTTGCTCCCGATAAGGACGACTCACAGTTGCGGGACAGTTGAGGACTTTCACCTCATTCCCTATTAATCGCTGCTAAGCGAACCTCAGATTGCGATGGCAAAGGTACGAAGAAAAAAGGAACTATAAAATTATAGCCCCTTTTTTTACAGAAAAAATCACTTCTTTTTTTCAGAACAACGGATTTCTCTATCTGATGAACAGCAGTTCGCGATATTTCGGCAGTGTCCAGAGCCCGTCTTCTACTATCATTTCGAGATGGTCTATCTCGTTTCTTATGAGTTGCATCTTCGGGCACACAGTGTCGTGATAACTGATGGCACGCTGATGTATGTCTGCTATGCGATTTGCCACACGGCGCGCATCTGTCAACTCTTCTACGAGTTGCTCTATGCGCTCTGTGCGCTCGGCAATCTCTGTGATAAGTTTCATGTTGCGCTCAGACAGACGCTTGGCACGCTCGGCGGCAAAGACCTCCTGCATACCCTGGACATTCTTAACCAATTTGCTCTGATAGTGAGTGGAAACAGGAATGATATGGTTCATGGCAAGATCGCCCAACACGCGTGCCTCTATCTGTACGGTCTTAACATACGTTTCCCACTTGACTTCGTTGCGGGCCAACAGTTCCTTGCGCGTCATAACCTTTGTGCTCTCAAACATCTCCACAGTAGTATCGTCAAGATAGCGCTCAAAGATGACCGGGCATGACTTTTCCACGTCAAGTCCACGACGAGTAGCCTCTTCCACCCAGTCGTCGGAGTAGCCGTTTCCATCAAAACGTATCGGGCGACATGTCTTGATGTCCTCGCGCAACACATCGAGAATGGCAGGAATCTTTCCCTCGCCACTTGCCATGCGTTTGTCAACTCGCTGTTTGAAGGAATTCAATGCCTCTGCCATTGCTGCGTTAAGGGCTATCATTGCTGAAGCACAATTCACGCTGGAACCTGGTGCACGAAACTCAAACCGGTTGCCGGTAAAAGCGAATGGTGAAGTGCGGTTGCGGTCGGTATTGTCGACTATAATGTCAGGAATTTGCGGTATGTCTATTTCCATGCCCTGTTTACCCTTGAGAGTGAACAGTTCGTTGGTTTCCGACTGCTCAATATGGTCAAGCAGTTCGGAAAGTTGAGTGCCGAGGAAACTGGAAATAATGGCAGGCGGCGCCTCATTGCCACCAAGTCGGTGGGCATTTGTGGCACTCATAATGCTGGCCTTGAGCAATCCATTGTGACGATATACGGCCATCAGCGTCTCGACAATGAAAACCACAAAGCGCAGGTTTTCCTCAGGAGTCTTGCCCGGGGCATGCAGCAGAGTGCCGTTGTCGGCCGTGATGCTCCAGTTGTTGTGCTTGCCCGAACCGTTTATGCCGTCGAAAGGCTTCTCGTGCAGAAGTACTCTGAACCCGTGGTTGCGCGCCACTCGCTTCATCAGCGACATAAGCAGCATGTTATGATCAACGGCAAGGTTGCACTCCTCGAAAATTGGCGCCAGTTCAAACTGATTTGGTGCCACCTCGTTGTGGCGTGTCTTTACAGGTATGGCAAGTTCCAGTGCCTGTATCTCCAAGTCTTTCATAAAAGCCTGGACTCTATCAGGAATAGTGCCAAAATAATGGTCATCCATCTGCTGGTTCTTAGCACTTTCGTGTCCCATCAGTGTGCGTCCTGTCATAAGCAAATCGGGACGTGCAGAATAAAGTCCTTCGTCTACAAGGAAGTATTCCTGTTCCCAGCCAAGGTTTACAGTACACTTTGACACGTCGTCGTAGAACAAACTACATACGTCTGTTGCAGCAGCACCCACGGCATGGAGGGCACGAAGCAGCGGTGCCTTGTAGTCGAGAGCCTCTCCTGTGTAGGCAATAAAGATGGTGGGGATACACAGCGTATCGTCAATGATAAACACTGGACTTGTCGGGTCCCATGCAGAATAGCCTCTGGCCTCGAACGTGTTGCGAATGCCACCGTTGGGAAACGATGAGGCGTCGGGCTCCTGCTGGACAAGCAGTTTACCTGAGAAAGTTTCAATCATTCCGCCCTTGCCGTCGTGCTCTACAAAGGCATCGTGCTT
>CALFIY010000077.1 GCA_937877595.1 uncultured Prevotella sp. | reverse complement strand
CACCCCATGCCAGGAAGTTGAACGTGCCGTCAACGACATGACGGTCGAACCAGGCGATGGGCGTAGAGACGCAACGGAAGATGATGCGATGGGTGACATACTGCCATATCTCGTCCTGATAGAAACGCTTATATGCGGCACGATGCAGGCGCGGGAATGTCTTGTAAAGGCGGTCGGCGATTGGCTGGCTTTCACCTTTATATATATATGTGGCCAGCGCGATTGAGCACAAGGCTATCACAATGCTGGTACCTGCCACTGTCCAGTCAAGATGAATGTCGTAGGCCTGACCACTTGCCGAAACAAGATGTCCAAATGGCAGGAAACCACACAGAATGGTGACGGCGCTAAGGAATATCAGCGGAATGGTCATCGTGAGGGGTGCCTCATGCGGTATGTGACGCTCATGCGCCTCCTTGTTCTCCGTTCCCCAGAAGATTCCGTAGTAGAGGCGGAACATATAGAAGGCCGTCATGGCTGCAACTCCTGTCATAATCCATCCACAAACAGGGCTGTAATGCATGCATGCGGTAAGTATCTCGTCCTTGGAGAAGAACCCGGAGAACGGAGGTATGCCAGCAATGGCAAGACAGGAGATGAGAAATGTGATATGTGTTATCGGCATGTACTTACGCAATCCGCCCATCATTGCCATCTCGTTGGAGTGGACGGCATGAATGATGCATCCGGCTCCAAGGAACAGGCAAGCCTTAAACATAGCGTGCGTAAAGAGGTGGAACATTGATGCCATATAGCCAAGTTGTGCATGGTTGTCAAGCACTGCGTGCTCTCCTGGCAGACTTACTCCAAGAGCCACCATCATAAAGGCTATCTGGGAAATCGTAGAGAAGGCCAGCACGCGCTTGATGTCGCTCTGCGCGCAAGCCACTGCTGCTGCATAGAATGCAGTGAACACGCCAACCCACACAACTATTGAGAGTTGGGGCTGTGCATACTCTATCCACAACGGGAACATACGGGCAATCTGGAACACACCTGCTACCACCATCGTTGCGGCATGGATGAGCGCCGACACTGGCGTCGGGCCTTCCATTGCATCGGGCAACCAGATGTGAAGAGGGAACATGGCAGACTTACCTGCACCACCGATGAACATCAATACCAGAGCCGTGGGCAGTATGAACGCGCCAGCGGCTACAGCCTTGGCTGCATTGCCTGCTATGAACGGCGTAGCGCCCTCGCCCATCACGACATTTCCTGCAAACGAGAATGAGAACGAATCGGTGTAATAGCCGAAGAGCAGGATGCCCACGAGGAAGAACATATCGGCAAAGCGCGTTACGATAAATGCTTTCTTAGAGGCAGCAATGGCCGGCTTCAGCGGATAGTAGAAGCCGATGAGCAGATAGGAACTCACACCCACAAGTTCCCAGAACAGATACATCTGGAAAATGTTGGTGGCCACAACGAGTCCAAGCATGGACATCGTGAAGAGCGAGAGGAAGGCATAATAGCGCTGGAAGCCTTTCTCTCCATGCATATAGCCGAAGGAATAGATATGCACCATGAGGCTAACAGTGCTTATAACTATCAGCATCATTACAGAGATGGGGTCAAGCAAGACACCCATGTCGAAATGCAGATTTCCCAACGGCAGCCACGTAAAGTTGTAGGGAACAACTGTGGGCAGCGTGCCATCGGCCAGTCGGTCGGCCGTGAAATAAGCGAAGGCTGTAAGATAGGATATCACGGTGACGAGACCAAGTGATGTCGTACCGATGATGCCTGCCGTCTTGTGTGACATCTTCATTCCTGCCAATGCCAGGATGACAAACGACAATGCCGGCAGCAGCAGAATAAGGAAGGAATAACTATATATTTCCATAGTTCGTATCTTAGTGTTTTAATTCTGTCAGACTGTCAACGCTGTCGCTGTGGAAGTTGCGATAGACATTGATTATGATGGCAATGGCTACTGCCGACTCTGCAGCAGAGACTCCTATGGAGAAGAGCGTCATAAACATGCCTTCCATGGTGCCAGGATAGAGCAGACGGTTGAAGGCTGCAAAATTGATGTCGACAGCATTCAGTATCAGTTCTACCGAGATGAGCATGGCGATGAGGTTACGGCGTGTAACGAAACCAAACACCCCGATAAAGAACAAAAGTGCAGAGAGCACGAAATAACATTCTATAGGTACCATATCGTTTACTCCTTTTCTACTTTACGTGAAACAAACAGTGCTCCGATTATGCATGCGAGCAGGAAGAGAGATATGAACTCAAAAGGCAGCACATACTCATAGCGGCCGGCTCCTACGAGAGCCTGTCCTACTGCTTTCATCGGCACTTCCTCATCGGCTACAAGCCCGAAATTGCCAAGGAACTTGAACTTCAGCATGGTGAGCAACACGGTAGCAAATGCTATGATGCAGATCATAGCGCCCCAAGCCACCCTGCTGCCTTTCATTCTCTCCGTAAGTCCCTGCAGCGTGCGCTTCGACACGAGTTGGATGGCGAAAACGTAGATCATCGTCACACCACCTGCATAGACAGAAATCTGTGCTGCGCCGAGGTATGTATAATCGAGCAGGAAGTAAATGCCTGCCACTGCGAACAGCACAAAAAGCATGAACGTGGCGGCTCTCATAATGCGCTTTGTTGTGACGCACACCACTGCCGAACCAATGATGACAAGCGCAAGGATGCAAAACATTATAATATTACTCATAAGGCGTGTTACTTCGTTTTAGTGTTGAACTTGCCGATCTGCTGCGGTGCACCGCCATCAATAATGTTAGGCAGCGAGCCGCCCTGATATATCTCCTTGTCGAGATGCAGCACGAGGTGTGAGCGGTCGAAGACGGCATTCTCAAAATCGTTGGTAAACTCGATGGCATCGAAGTTGCATGCATTGGTGCAGAGTTGGCAGAACATGCAGTCACCAAGGTCGTACTGGTAGTCAATCAACTGGCGTTTCTTCTTGCCGTCTACCTCTACCATTTCAGACTTTATGGTGATGGTGCCATTAGGACATGCTTTCTCGCACAGCGTGCACGCCGTACACTTGTATGCCCCATTCTCGTCGCGCTTGAAGACCAGCCGGCCACGATGGCGTTTGGCTACGTGGAGCGTGGTCTTGCGGTTTTCGGGGTACTGCTCAGTAGATTTGTTGGTGAAGAAATCCTTGAAATACTCCTCCCAGGTAATCTTCATTCCCGTGGCGAGTGTTTTCAGAGCGTGCCCGATTTCTCCGAAATATGTTTGTTTGTTTTCCATTTTCTAAAAATCCTATAGGTCTTTATAAGACTTATTGCCTTACTTAATATAAATTCCCAGCGCAACGACAATAGTCATCAGCACAAGATTGACGAGCGAAAGCGGCATAAGATACTTCCACTCCAACTTAAGGATCTGGTCTATGCGCAGACGTGGGAAGGTCCACTTGACCCACATCAGAATCCATACCAGTGCAAATGTCTTGCCGAGGAACCACACGACACCAGGGATGTAGTTCATCACGGTGTCAAATCCTGCTATGCCGATATTGAGTGGTGCCCAGCCGCCGAGGAATACCGTGGCGGCGATGCCGGCAATGATGAAGAGGTTGAGGAATTCGGCAAGATAGAAGAAGCCAAAGCCCATGCCGCTATACTCAGTATGGTGACCAGCAGTGAGTTCGCTCTCTGCTTCTGCCATATCAAACGGGCCACGGTTGGCTTCTGCGTTTCCTGCCACGAGGAAAACGAGGAATGCTATAACAGCAGGCACGTGACCCTGGCAGACAAGCCAGCGGAACGGACCTGTCTGCGCTTCCACGATACCAGACATCTGCATTGTGCCGGTCAGAATGACGGCTGTTATCAGACAGAGGCATAGCGACATCTCGTAACTTATCATCTGCACTGCACCGCGCATGGCCGAAACAACAGAATACTTGTTGTTGGAACTCCATCCTGCCAGGAAAATTCCCACAACTCCGACAGAGGAGATGGCAGTAAGGAGGAATACGCCCACATTGAAGTCAAGCACGGTAGCGCCATTGTTCCACGGAAGGAAGGCGAAGGCGCCTACGCTGCCTATTATCACAAGGAGCGGGGCTATGGCATACAGCAACTTGTCGGCACGGTCAACGAAGAAAATCTCCTTGATGAGCATCTTCAGCACGTCGGCAAACACTTGCAGCAATCCCCACGGGCCTACGCGCATCGGGCCAAGACGGCACTGGAAGTAGGCGCAGACCTTGCGCTCCATGAAAATCAGCACTATTGCTATCAGTGCGTAGCCTACAAGCAGGGCTACGCCCACCAGCACGCACTCGATCAATATCGACAAGAAGTCTCCCAGCCCCAGCGTGTTGCGCAGGAGACCGTCGAACCATTGTGTTATAATAGAAAAGTCGAACATAACTTCTTACTTTTTTATCTTTTTACTTTATACCTTTAGCGGTCGATGTCTGGTATCACAAAGTCGATGGCAGCACCTGTGGCCACGAGGTCGGCAATCTTCTGGCCGCGCAGCATCGGGTCGAGGGCTCCGGTAAGCGACAATCCCATAGGACGCATCTTCAATCTGTACGGGCTCTTGTCGCCACGTGAGTCGAGGTAAACGCCAAATTCGCCACTGGCACCCTCAACAGAGAAATACCACTGGCCCTCGGGCACTTTGATTACAGGCTTCTGCTTCACGTAGAAGTCGCCCTCCGGGATGTTGTCAATGAGTTGCTCAATGATGTGCAGGCTCTGATACATCTCGGCAATGTGGATGTTGAAGCGAGCCATCGAATCGCATGTCGTATCGGTAATCTGCTCCCACTCCACCTTGTCGTACATATCATACGGATGGTTCTTGCGAACGTCGTTCTTCCATCCGGAAGCACGGCCGGCAGGACCAGTCACGGCATAGTTGATGCAGTTTTCGCAATTCATCACACCGACATTTTCCAGACGGTTGTGAGTGATGATGTTGTCGCCGAAGACGTCGACATACTCCTGTATGATGGGCTTCATATACTTCAGAAGATCCTTTACGTTCTTTACGAAGTTGGGATCGATGTCGTCCTGAAGTCCGCCAATGCGATAGTAGTTCTGTATAAGGCGTCCGCCCGTGGTCTCTTCCATGCAGTTGAGCACGTGTTCACGGTCACGCATGCAGTAAAGGAATGCCGTAAGTGCTCCCATGTCCTGAGCCGTACAGCCGCAGTAAAGCAGGTGGCTGTCAAGACGCTGCAACTCATCCATTATAGTGCGGATGTACTTGATGCGGTCGGTCAGTTCGATGCCCATGCCTTCCTCGATGACGCCAACAAGAGCGTGGCGGTGCATCATGGCACTGAGGTAGTTCAGACGATCGGTCAGCGCCAGAGTCTGCGGATAGGTCATTCCTTCCCACATCTTCTCTATTCCGCGATGGATATATCCAAGATGTGGATAGATGCGTTTCACGGTCTCGCCGTCAAGTACGGTCTGCAGGCGCAGTACGCCGTGGGTTGACGGGTGTTGTGGACCTATGTTGACAACATAGTCGTCGCTTCCAAAAAGTTTATTCTGCTTGGACTGCAGGTTGCCGTCCTTGTCGATGAAGTACTCAAGTCCGTAGTCATACTCCGGCTCGTCGTCGAGCGAGTAACTGTCGTCAAACTTCCAGTCCTTGCGGAATGGATATCCCTTGAAGTCGGTGCGCAGATAGAGGCGGCGCATGTCTGGATGGCCAAGGAAGACGATGCCGAAGAAGTCGTAGACCTCACGCTCCAACAGGTCGGCTACGT